>JBDSEE010000144.1:0-36508 GCA_039920245.1 Ferruginibacter sp. | reverse complement strand
GTTACCTCACCACCGTTGTCTGCAACGAGGTCCTGGTATTTTTTCTGGGCTGCTTTATATTCTTCCTCAGAAAGCACAGGGGTAAAAATCACCATCAATTCGTAGTTGCTCATTTCCCTGATTTTGTTAATGAAAAAAATTGTTTATTCCCGTTCATTTTAAACGGGTTGCAAAAGTAGGGATAAAAGCTGGAATTTTGTGCCTGATTTTAAAGGTTATTTAGGTCAAATGTATCTTTTTTGGCCCGGCAGAGAACCATTATTCAGCTTCAGTGGCAGCTTGTTCCGATTTTAGTCGGGATCGCAAACTTGTACATCAGTTATGTGGCGGCTTTTTTTACTTCTCCAGCCGGTAAATCGGGTATCTCATGAAAGCTTTTTCGGCATAAGCTGAATTTTTATAAATAAAATCCAGGATAGCATGGCTGTTTTTTGCAAAACTACTGTCCGCATTTTTCTGGGCTTCCAGCTTTTGCCAGAGAAGTTTATCAGTTTGTAACAGCCCGGCAGCAATATCTTCCCAGCGGTAATCGCTGTATCCTTCTTTTTGTTGCAAAATCCCATCAAAGAAGTTCCATGAAAAGAAACTGTCATCTCCACCCGGCTCCAGCATTTCCATTATGTACCGGTTGGCTGGCTGGTTCATATAAATTATAAAATCTCCTTTAAGAAATTTTACCTGGTCATCTATGGTATCATATTTTACCCCGGTATTTCTATGATGTTTTTCATAAGGCCGTGCAGATGATTTATAATCTGTGATCTTATAATAATTTACTCCAATCATAGAATCGTTTTTCAATTCATTTACGAGAACCGCGTTTAGTTTTAGGAGATTAACTACCGGGTACCAGCCATGCGGAATAATATAAGCTTTGGGTTTTTCTACAACATTCATAGCTTTAAAACTATTGTAATACCGGATGCTGCGGGTAAAAGGTTTATCATGATCAAAGTACATTTTCTGCAAGCCTGTAGCATAACTTTCACCATACGATGGTGCATAGCCTTTAAAAACAATTTGAGTATTTGCGGTTGTATCAAGTTGCCAACTCAATGGGAAATTTTTTTGCTGCATCACAGAATCAATCGCTTTTTTGCGATGCGATTTTATTTCAGCATTATAGGTTGAGCCCTGTTCAATAAAACTCACCATCAAATCATAAGTAGATCTTACCCTTTCTTTATAAGGTTTCAACATATGCGTTTCTGGCATAAAAGAAAGAGTTTGAAATAATGCGGCATAGCCGGATGAATATCTTGGTGGATCGTAAAACATTTTGATCCCTTTGTTAAAATCACTGTTCTCGAAATCTACATAGGGAATTAAATCCCAGCCTTTTGTTGCCATTGTTTTGTATATCGCCGGTTCAAAAATACTTTTCAACCAGGCTCCAAGTTCACCTCCAAGCTTTTCATATTGTGTAGTGATCAACGTCATGGTATGTTGATAATCTGCACCATCACTCACATGGTTATCAATAAGAATATCGGGTTTAAGCCAATGGAAAATTTGTGCAAATGATTTTGCTTCCTTGCTGTCATTCTTTGTGAAATCCCGGTTCAGGTCTAGGTTCTGGCTATTCCCTCTAAAACCATATTCCAGGGGCCCGTTTTGGTTTGCCCTTGTGTATGCATTACGGTTAAGGCAGCCGCCTATATTATATACAGGTATAAAAGCCAGCACAACATTCTCCGGTAGTCTTATTTTTTTCGTAGCCAGGTCTCTTACCAGCATCATACTTGCATCAATGCCGTCTGGCTCACCTGGATGAATGCCATTATTGACAAGAATGATCGTTTTATTTTTCATCCGCCAGGCAGCCGGATCAAAGTCGTTGCTACTACTTACCATCACCATGTGTAGAGGATATCCGGCATCGGTTTGCCCCATTTCCTTCAAATTCACAGAGCTATATTTTTGGTCTAATTGCTTATACCAATTGATTGCTTCAAAATAAGTAGCGGATTCCAATCCCTTTGATTTTTCAAAAGGAGTTACTTGCGCTTGCAGGGTAAATGAAAAAATGGTGAATAACAATATTGCTGAAAACTTCATGCTTAATTTTTTTTCAATCTACAACGTTTTTCTAAATGCCGCTTTGCCATACTAAAAAAGCCCCCATGAAGGAGCTATTTTTATTTTTATGAAACAACCATTAATCAATTATTTTCATTGCTTACTTTACAACTGTGAGATCATTATTCCTGTTAGCTTTTTGAAGGAAATCCATCAGATCACTTTGGCTATATTGGCTTTCTCTTTTTACATTCACCTGCCCTGAAAATTCCCTGTAATCTTTTGTTGCATTAGTAACGAAGGAACCATTTAGCACAACCTCAGCGCCTTGCGCAGCCAGGTCCAGTACATTTAATTGTCTCACATATTTATTTGGTATAACAGGGTAGTTATTTCCAATCAGTTGATCATCTACTATGATTACTTTTCCATTTTTAGCAATGTTCACTTTTACTTTCTTTACGCCATAATATTTTTTATCATTGATAACAAACCAAGTATGAGAAAAGCCTGAATATCTCCCCTTTTCTTTACTGATCACAATTTCATATTCGTAATATTGTTTGGTGGAATCATTATACATGGTTCCTTTCCAAAGGCCAGTTATATCCTGGGCAAAAAGCGTAAGAGGGCAGCAGCAAATAGCTACTATTAAATACCTGAGGTACTTCATAAGATTGGTTTAGAGGTTATTAGGTAGCGTATTAACGTATTATGTGTCTATTTTATTGGACAACAGGAATTATTTTTTTGGTGCATTTTACCAAAGTGAGCATGACGTATATAAAAAAAACTCCGGGAAGGAGTTTTATCATATTTAAAAGAGGGTGATGTTATTTAATAATTACAAATGACTTCTGGCTTAGCAGTATGCCATTTGAAAATTGAACAAAATACCTGCCTGCACTTAAATCCTCAACATCTATAAAAATATTGTTTTGGTTTAGGGATACTTGCTGTTTTTTTACAACTCTTCCTGTTACATCCGACACTAAAATAAAACTTTGCTCTGCTATCGCCTTTGAAAGCCGGATGTTCACCGAATTGTTTGTAGGATTTGGATAAATAATAGTGTTATACACGTTATTCAACCGCTCTGTAACAATTTTGCTATAGGCAAATTTTCCATCAGTATCAATCATTTTCAACCTGTAATAAACAACTACTGCAACTGGGAGGTTAACATCAGTAAAAGTATAATTCGCCAGGTTCTGTCCTGCAACTTCACCAATCTTATTATAGTTTATACCATCAATACTTCTTTCAATTTCATACAGCCTGAAATTTGTTTCATAAGTGGCATACCATTTCAATACAATGCTTTCGTTGGATTTAATACTTTTAAAATCGATAATCGTAACAGGCACTACTCCTGTACACTGCCACACAAGAAAAGCATATTCGGGATGGTCCACAAATGGGTTACGATTCGATTGGCCGGATTGATAGTAAATAGCGTTGTTCCTGTCAATTTCTTTCTGGCTTACGGGATCCTGGTTCAACCATTTGAATACCGTTTTCAAATACCAGGTATCGTATACCTGAAGCTTACGCATAGCCGCATCTGGTTCATCCGTTGTACTCAGGAATAATGCGTTGGCGGTTCCATTTGCTGACCAGTTATTGGCAATGATTTCATTCTCATATCTTGTTGCCATATATAGACTCGTGCGGGCCAGGTCGCCCTTGTATTCATTGATAGGTTCAAAAACTGTAGCAGTATAACCAAAATTATTACCAGTGCCCAGTTTGCTTCCATTCAAAGAAGTAATCGTTGGATTCGTAACCTCTCCATACGGAAAATTGTTTCTTACATTATTTACATATCCATCTGTCGGATACAAATGATGCACATCGGTATACATAGGATATGCATCTGCAAACCAGGACTTTGGTGTGGAATGTTCCCTGTTATAGCAATTACCTTCTCCTGAATATGTGCCGCATTGATTTACCTGGTATGTAAATGTATAGGGCTCTGGGCCGGTTGGATTATCACTATATATATCCCAAATTATATTAGCTGTATTGGCATCATTGCGTTTTATGTCAGTGTACTGGTATGCCAGCCATACGCCGGGTGTATAGGTGAGTTGAACATGCCCAGTGGAAACTATATTTCGCAATGCAGTTTTTAAGGACTGGCAAGACAGACCAGTTGCACCATCATAATAACCTACAGGAATTCCTGAACTGTTTGTTGTACTAATATTTGCGCTTACCGATGATGAATTAAAAAAGGGCTCTCCGCTGCACTCAACACCTGCAGCAAAAACAAAAATATAATACAAACTATTAGCTGTTAGCCCTGTTGCAGAAAAACTGGTAGCGTTGGTAAATGAAACCACCGTTCCGCCGCCAAAAGATTGACCAGCGGTATATACATTTCCATTAACTGGCGAAGCCGATAATGTTGCACTTGAACTTATAACAACCAGGTATTTATTATTTCCAATCACCCCGGTAAAAGTTCCTGATATGCTGGTGTTTGTGGATGAAAGATTCAAACTGGTAGGAGTAGCAGGGGCTACACAGGAAGGTAGGGCTTGTGTGGGTATATTATTTTCAAGCGGAGTTGTATTAAAATAGTTGGGGCCGCCACTACAGTCTTCATCATTCAAGGAAAAAATATAATAATAATAAATTGTAGCTGGTTGAAGGTTAATATCCTGGAAACTGGTTGAAGAGGTTTGAGCAATCACTATTCCCCCACCTAAAGCCTGGCCCATAATATAAGAAGTTCCATCAACCGGGAAAGCCGATAATGTATTCGTTGTGCTTCTTATGATAAGATATGAATTAGGAGCAGGAGTAGCCGCAGTAAAATTACCTGTAACGGTAGTTGGTGTTGAACTCAATACCAGGCTTGATGGCTGTGAACCTGGCTCAGCACAAGCGGGCAAGACCTGGCCACTGAAGTTTGCATTAAAATCATCCACTGCAAGACCATCATCACTTCCCGACGGATTAAAATCATTCCAACGGAACCAAAAACTGGTTCCATTAATAATATTAAGACCCGTTATAGTAAAACTGATACTTGTTTTGTTGGCGATTGCGTTTCCATCCAAAGCCCCTACTGTACCTGAAGTTACTGGTGCAATTAAATCAAGACTGTTAACATCCGTCCAGGTTCCATTATTCAAAGCACTGGCATCCTGGCTATATTGAAAATCAAGTTTATCTAACCTGCCTAGTGCCCCCAATCGCCATTGCTCCCCGGTATAGGTTACAGTAATAGAATTGATAGTAGCCCCTGAAGTATTGGTAAACTGAACGCCAATAGTGGGAGTTACAGAACCTGATAAGAGCCCACCAAAAGCCCGCTCTGCACTTGAGGTAGTACCATAGCTATATGTATTTCCACTAATTACTCCACCGTTATCGGCGGCATAAGTAAGATTAGCCCCGGTTCCGGATTCAAATAGATTCCAACCAGTCGGTAATGTGGAACTGGTGCCTGAAAGGGCAAGCGTATTAAAATCCTGTGAATATGTAGTTGCAAGGTTTGAAATGATAACCTGTGCAGAACTGCAAAAACAAATAAAGATTAATAACGATAAACTGGTAAATTTTTTAAGCATGAGCAACGATTGATTTTTGTAAGGAATTTTAAATCTTAAAAACTACAAAACCCATCAATCATTGTTTGACGGGTTTTGAATAATATAGAGCTGTTGATTATTTTGCCAGTTTGTTGATCTTTAATGCCAGCTTACGCTTTAAGTTGGCAGCCTTATTCTTATGAATAGTGCCACGTTTAGCAAGCTTATCAATCATAGATGCTACCAGCGGCAGTTTTTCAGATGCGCCTTTGTTATCATCAATTGCCTTGATGTCACGAATAGCATTACGAGTTGTTTTGCCATAATAACGGTTGCGTTCATTACGCTTTGCACTCTGACGGACATCTTTCTTTGTAGCTGAATGGTTTGCCATTTAATCCTTTTTTTGGGCTGCAAAGATAGGAGTTTGCATTTGATTCTAAACCTTTAATCCGAACTTTTTTCTACTTTATTAATCAAATTTAGGTTTCATTACTGTTTTCACTTCTTTATAACCCAATTTTCTACCACATAAAGACGATATTTGCAGCCCAATTTAACCGATTATTTAAGGAAATGAAGGATTTTCAATACATCACGAATGCTCACCCCTCGTATATAGAAAATTTATACCAGGATTTTATAAAAGACCCTGCCACTGTAGATGCAGACCTTCGAAAATTTTTTGAGGGCTTCGATTTTGCGGTTTCCGCTGGTGCCGCCGCTCCCGCAAATGGAACTACCCCAAAAACCGGGATTACAAATTCATCAAACCTTGAAAAAGAGTTTTCCGTTTGCCAGCTCATTCAATCCTACCGCAAAAAAGGACATCTCGTGGCCAAGACCAACCCGATACGTGAAAGAAAGAACAGGCATGCCAATCTTGCTTTATCGGATTTTGGATTAACGGATAAGGACCTAGAGTCAAGTTTTGAAGCAGGCAAATTCGTTGGCCTTGGCGCTGCCACATTAAAAACAATCATTGAAAAACTACAACGATCATACACCATGCATGTTGGTGTAGAATACAGTGCATTAGATGATTTAGAAAAAATAGAATGGCTGACAAATGCCATGGAAAATGAATTTCATAAACCCATCTCTATGGGCCAGAAAAAGCGAATTCTTCAGAAACTGAATGAAGGAGTAATGTTCGAAAAATTTCTTCATACAAAATATATAGGCCAAAAGAGATTTAGCCTTGAAGGTGGAGAAACAACCATTGCTGCGCTGGATGCTATTTTAAATACATCATCAGAAAATGAAGTACAGGAAGTCGTTATTGGTATGGCACATAGGGGAAGGTTAAATGTGCTGGCCAATGTAATGGGTAAAACATACGAACAGATATTTAACGAGTTTGAAGGAAACGCTTTACCCGATACAACTATGGGAAGCGGCGATGTAAAATATCACCTGGGTTTCAGCAGTGAAGTGGAAACAGCCAATGGAAAAAAAATTCATTTGAAACTTTGTCCAAACCCTTCGCACCTGGAAGCCGTAAACCCGGTAGTTGTGGGTTTTGTAAGAAGCAAAGCAGATGTATTATATAACAGTGATTTTGATAAAATACTTCCCATACTTATTCATGGCGATGCATCCGTAGCGGGGCAGGGAATTGTATATGAAGTATTGCAGATGAGTAAACTGGAAGGATATGATACCGGCGGAACAATTCATTTTGTAATAAACAACCAGATAGGGTTTACAACTGATTTTGATGATGCCCGCAGTTCAGATTACTGCACTTCTGTTGCGGCAATGGTGCAGGCACCTGTATTACATGTAAATGGTGATGATGCAGAAGCCGTGGTTAAAATATCTGAAATTGCAACCCTTTATCGCCAGAAATTCAACAGTGATATTTTTATTGATATGGTTTGCTATCGCCGTCATGGACATAATGAAGGTGACGAACCAAAATTTACACAACCACAACTTTATGCTTTAATTGAGAAGCATCTAAATCCAAGAGAAGTTTATACACAATACCTCATTGAGAATGGTGAGCCGGATGCAAAAGCACTTGCAAAAGAAATGGAACAAAAGTTCCTGGCAGACTTGCAGGAAAGATTGGATGAAGTAAAACAAAACCCGCTACCTTATACATACCAGAAGCCAGAACTCTGGTGGCAAAGCCTCCGCAAAGCAACATCTTCAGATTTTGATCAGTCTCCGGTTACAGCCATTAAAAAAGATGCGCTAACAAAATTGTTTGAAGGCCTGATGAAATGGCCTGATGATTTTAAGCCATTAAAAAAAGTTGATAAACTTATCCAGGATAAAAAGAAGTTATTTGCTGATGAGCAAAAAATAGACTGGGCCACTGCTGAACTATTGGCTTATGGAAGTTTACTCACGGAAGGAAAAGATGTACGCATGAGTGGCCAGGATATAAAGCGGGGAACATTCAGTCACCGTCATGCGGTTCTTTATGATGAAACAACTAATAAAGAATATAATCGCCTTGATTTTTTCAGTGAATCGCAGGCACCTTTCCGGATATACAATTCCTTATTGAGTGAATATGCAGTACTTGGTTTTGAATATGGTTATTCAATGGCCAATCCAAATGCGCTGGTGCTTTGGGAAGCCCAGTTTGGAGATTTTGTGAATGGCGCACAGACAATCGTTGACCAGTTTATCTCAACAGCAGAAACTAAATGGCAACGTATGAATGGTGTGGTACTTTTGTTGCCTCATGGCTATGAAGGACAAGGACCGGAACATAGCAGTGCAAGGATGGAAAGGTTTCTTCAGCAAGCTGCAGAATTAAATATGGTAGTGACCAATGTTACTACAGCCGCCAATTTCTTCCACTTGCTTCGCAGGCAACTTGCGTGGCCATTCCGTAAAGCTTTGGTAGATTTTACACCAAAAGCAAACCTACGTCACCCCGGCACTTACAGCGGCATAGCAGAATTTACTACTGGTGGTTTTAAAGAAACATTTGATGATGCCACAGTAAAAACTGCAGATAACATCACGAAAGTTTTATTGTGCAGTGGCAAAATATATTTTGATTTGTGGGAGAGAAAACAAAAAACAAACCGGGAAGATATTGCCATTATAAGATTAGAGCAATTATATCCATTGCCACAAAAACAATTGGATGCTTTGTACCAGAAATATGCAAAAGCTATCTGGTACTGGGTGCAGGAAGAGCCATTGAATATGGGCGCTGCCAGTTATCTTAGAATGAATTTAAAGACCATAAATATTTATATCATCAGCAGGAAGGCAAGTGCATCTACTGCCACAGGATATTCTAAAATACATGCAAAGGAACAGGCTGAGATCATAGATACTGCATTTAGTATTTAAATATTTTTATGACCACTGATAAAAAAGCACCATGAAAATAATAAGACCAGGAGTGTTCATTACTTTCTTTTTAATTCATACAGTCTTTTCGTTCGGTCAAAAAAAGCCCAATATTATTTATATAATGGCTGATGACATGGGCTATGCAGATTTAAGTTGTTACGGTAGAAAAGATTACCAAACTCCTAACCTGGATAAACTTGCATCAGAAGGCGTCAAATTTATGAATGCTTATGCAGCAGCACCTGTTTGCACTCCTACGAGAGTTGCATTTATAACGGGTCGTTATCCATCACGCATAGAAGTAGGTTTACATGAACCTCTTGACTGGTCTTCAAAAGATAGTATCATAGGATTAACTCCTGAATTTCCTTCTGTAGCTACATTATTAAAAGAAAATGGATATAATACTTATCTCGTAGGCAAATGGCATTTAGGATTTAAGACAGAATTCAATCCTCTTAAAAACGGTTTCGATTATTTCTTTGGTTTTCATGGCGGAGCTATTGATTATTTATCACACAATGACCCAAAAGGTAATAATGATCTTTACGAAAATTATTCCCCCTTAAAAAGAGATGGTTATCTCACTGATATTTGGGCAGATAAGGCAGTTGAAATAATAAACAAACCTCATTCAAAACCTTTCTTTCTTGCTATTATGTTCAATGCTCCGCATTGGCCCTGGCAGGGACCAAAGGATAAACCATACCCAGACACAACTGAATGGAAAACTGGAGGCTCTACTGGTATTTATGCCGCCATGATGATAAGTTTAGATAATGCTGTAGGCTCCATTTTAAAAGCATTAGATGAAAAACAATTAACAAAAAATACCTTAGTTATTTTTACAAGTGATAATGGAGGTGAAAGGTATTCTGATAATGGAATTTATAAAGGAATCAAAATGCAATTATGGGAAGGCGGCATCAGGGAACCGGCTTTTATCAGGTGGCCTGGTAAAATAAAAGCAAATACTACTACAAACCAGGTGGCCACTACGATGGATTGGACTGCAACAATCCTTGCTACCAGTGGTACAAAAGCAAAAGTAAAATTCCCATTAGATGGAATAAACTTAATGGATATTATTTCAGGAAAGAAAAAAGAAGTTGATAGAACGCTGTACTGGAGAATTTCTCAGCGAAGAAAAAATGATGCAATGAGATATGGGAAATGGAAATATTTAAAAGATGAAAAAGGAAACGAATACCTCTTTGATCTTTCCATTGATCCAACGGAAAAAAATAATTTAAAAGAAACAAAGGTTCAAATGTTCAATGAGTTAAAGCATAAATACCAGTTATGGGAAACAACAGTTTTGAAACCCCTTCCGCTGCAATCAAAAGAATAATTGTAAAATTATTTCTCCTGTCCAGCGGTAACCCATAAATAAAAAAAGGACAGAATTATTTATACGCTTTTTGCATAACATATTATACAAGATTTTTAAGATTAAAATTATCAGACGATGTTTCAAAGTTTAAGTGAAAAATTAGAAGGTGCTTTTAAAAACATTAAAGGCGAAGGAAGAATAAGTGAACTCAATATTGCTAATACCGTAAAAGATATTCGCCGGGCATTGGTGGATGCGGATGTGAATTATAAAATCGCCAAAGAGTTTACAGATAAAATAAGAGATACAGCCCTGGGCGAAAAAGTGCTCACCGCAATTAGCCCCGGGCAGTTGATGATAAAGATTGTAAAGGATGAACTGACTGAGTTGATGGGTGGGGAAGCAAGTGAATTTAATATCAGCGGCAACCCTGCAATTATTCTCATTGCTGGCTTACAGGGTAGTGGTAAAACAACGTTCAGCGGCAAGCTTGCCAATTACCTTAAAACAAAAAAAGGGAAATCACCCTTGCTGGTTGCTGCAGATATTTACCGCCCTGCGGCCATTGATCAATTGGAAGTTTTAGGAGGACAAATAGGTGTGGATGTATATGCAGAAAGGGAAAATAAAGATCCGCTTTCTATTGTGCAAAATGCTATCAAAGAAGCCAAATCGAAAAACAAAAATGTAATCATTATTGATACTGCCGGCCGCCTCGCAGTAGATGAAGTGATGATGAATGAAGTAGCTAACATTAAGGCTGCAGTAAACCCACAGGAAATATTATTTGTGGTAGATAGTATGACGGGGCAGGATGCAGTGAACACCGCTGCATCTTTTAACGAGCGACTGGATTTTAGCGGAGTAGTACTAACAAAACTGGATGGCGATACAAGAGGTGGTGCGGCTTTATCTATAAAATATACGGTTAAAAAACCTATTAAATTCAGTAGCAGTGGTGAAAAGATGGATACGCTTGATGTATTTTACCCCGAGCGTATGGCCCAGCGAATTTTAGGAATGGGGGATATTGTAAGCCTGGTAGAAAAAGCGCAGGAACAATTTGATGAAGTAGAAGCTGCAAGGCTGGAAAAAAAGATAAGAAAGAACCAGTTTGATTTTGAAGATTTTAAAAACCAACTGCAGCAAATAAAAAAAATGGGTAATCTTAAAGACCTGATGGGCATGATACCGGGAGTGGGCAAACAAATAAAGGATCTTGATATTAATGATGATGCTTTTAAAGGCATTGAAGCTATGATAAATTCTATGACGGTACAGGAGCGCCGTAACCCTGATGTAATAAATCCAGGCAGAAAACAACGCATTGCAAAAGGAAGCGGGAAAGATATCGTTGAACTAAACCAATTTCTCAAGCAATTTGAACAAATGAAAACGATGATGAAGAGTATGAATAAAATGCCCTTGGGAAGAATGATGCCGGGGATGGGAAAGAGATAAAAATGTCTCGAATAGGCTGTTAGGAAAACCATAGGCTTGTTCCAATAATAATTTTGTTTATTTTTTATAAATAGGAAATCTTTAAAAAATTGTTTCCCCTTTCTTATATATTCCAAAGATTTTCAGCTGGGCAATAACTGGCTTTATTTTTTCAATTGCTTTTTCAAAATCTAAAACCGTGTCAAATTCCAGATCTGCATGAAAAATATATTGCCATTCTTTTGCAGGTACCGGTATACTTTGCAATTTGCTAAGGTTAATATTATACGAAGCAATTTTTGTTAACACTCTCGCAAGCGCTCCTTTGGAATGATCAGTCTGGAAACTGATTGATGCCTTATTAGCATCATGCCCGGCATTTTTGTTGTCGGATTTCTGCAAGAATAAAAACCGGGTATAGTTATTTTTATGGGTTTGAATATTAGGTTTTATCATCTCAAGCTGGTATAATGCTGCTGCCGGTTTACCTGCAATAGCAGCCGCATGCTTATTATTATGTTGTTGAATATATTTTGCGCTTGACGCCGTATCTTCTTTTTCAACAAGTTTCCAGTGTGGAAATTTATCCAGGAAATCCATGCATTGAAGCAGTGCCATTGGATGCGAATGCACTTCTTTAATATCTTCCAATTTCACGCCTTTATTAACCATTAAATTATGACTAATATGCAAATAAATTTCGCCGGCAATCAGCAGGTTACTTTTTTCGAGTAAGGCATAATTAGGCAAAATGCTTCCTGCAATTGAATTTTCAATAGCCATAAATCCGCCATCGCTGAGCTTTTTATTTTCTGCCGTTTTAACTAATTCACTGAAAGATGAACAGGGAATTATTACAATATTTTTCCCTAAATAATGCATTGCAGCCATTTCATGAAAACTTCCTGCAAAGCCTTGTATAGCTATTCTCTTGTTCATAAAGGTTTTCAAATCAGGTAACCAAATGCGTTATCATTCTGCTTAAGTTCTGTAAAATTTATAAAATTACTTTCAAGGTTACTTAATAACCGGTAATAATCTTCCTTTGTTTTAACCTCCACTCCCACCAGCGCAGGACCTGATTCTTTATTATGTTTTTGAACATATTCAAACCTGGTAATATCATCATCCGGGCCCAGGATTTTAGAAACGAATTCTTTTAGAGCGCCGGGGCGTTGTGCAAACCTAATAAGAAAATAATGTTTAAGGCCTTCATATTGCAAAGACCGTTCTTTTATTTCCTGCATGCGGTCAATATCGTTATTACTTCCGCTAACTATACAAACAATATTTTTTTCCTTTATCTCCCGAGCAAAATCATCAAGAGCCACTATAGATAATGCTCCTGCAGGCTCAACCACCATTGCATCTTCATTATATAATTTCAAAATGGCAGAGCAAATCTTTCCTTCAGGCACAAGATGCATGGCTGATAGCACATCTTTGCAAATGGAAAAGGTTTTATCTCCTACTCTTTGCACAGAAGCCCCATCAACAAAACGTTCAATGAAAGGCAGTGTCACCGGTCTTCCCTCTCGCAATGCAGCTTTCATGGAAGGAGCGCCCTCGGGCTCAACACCTATTATTTTTGTAGAAGGAGAAAAGGTTTTAAAATAACTTCCTACACCAGCGCAAAGGCCGCCTCCTCCTACGGGAATAAACACATAATCAATAGCAGAAAGATCTTCCATTATTTCCAGGCCAACTGTCCCCTGTCCCTCTATGATCTTATAATCATCAAAAGGATGTACATAGGTCATACTGTTTTCCAGGCAATATTCCTGGGCAGCTTTTGCGCAATCATCATCCGAATCGCCAACCAGTTTTATTTCAACATAATCTTCACCAAACATTTTTGTTTGATTAATTTTTTGTTTAGGTGTTATTACAGGCATAAAAACCACACCTTTTGTTTCCAGCATTTTGCAGGAATAAGCAAATCCCTGGGCATGGTTGCCGGCACTTGCACATACCAATCCTTGTCTTAGCTGCATTGATGGCAAACTGCTCATCATATTATATGCACCCCGTATTTTATAAGAACGTACCACCTGCAGGTCTTCTCTTTTCAGGTAAATGTTTGCCTGGTACCGTTTAGATAAACCTGCATGTAACGTAAGCGGTGTACGATATATAACTTTTCTTAGCTTTTCAGATGCGCTCTTGAAATCAAATACCGGCGGGGCATCAGTTGCAATGTTCATAGGAAGACGATTTAATTAAACGCACCTTTTAATTTTTTGTCTTTAAGGTTCGGACGTGGCTCTGCAGATTTTTGATTTTCTGGACGAAGGCTCCTTACTGTTTTTCCTGCCTGCCATAATTCACTATCTCTAAGTTCTTTTAATTCTACTTCTAGTTTTTCACGGTAATCTGGTTTGCTGTTACTTTCTATTGATAAAGCAGCTTCTTTTCCCGCAGCTACACTTTCGTATAATTCTTTAAACACAGGCATGGTTGCATCCCTGAATTTCTTCCACCAATCCAATGCTCCTCTTTGTGCTGTGGTGGAACAATTTGCATACATCCAATCCATTCCATTCTCCGCTACCAACGGCATAAGCGATTGCGTTAGCTCTTCCACGGTTTCATTAAATGCTTCAGATGGCGAATGGCCTTTAGAACGCAACACTTCAAATTGAGCAGCAAAAATCCCTTGTATAGCACCCATCAATGTTCCTCTTTCTCCTGTAAGATCTGAGAAGACTTCTTTTCTAAAATCAGTTTCAAAAAGATATCCTGAACCAATTGCAATTCCTAATGCAGCTACTCTTTCAAATGCTCGTCCTGTTGCATCCTGGAAAATTGCATAGCTGCAGTTAAGGCCACGTCCCTGCAAAAACATACGGCGAAGTGAAGTACCCGATCCTTTTGGTGCTACTAAAAAAACATCTATATCTGCAGGTGGAATGATGCCTGTTTGTTCATTATAAGTAATACCAAAGCCATGCGAAAAATAAAGAGCTTTCCCAGGGGTTAAATATTTTTTTACTGTAGGCCAGAGAGCTATCTGCGCTGCATCGCTTAACAAATAGCAAATGATCGTACCCTGCTTAAGAGCCTCTTCAATTTCAAATAAAGTTTCACCCTCAACGAACCCGTCTGCAACGGCTTTATCCCAGCTCTTTGAATTCTTTCTTTGCCCAATAATTACATTTATGCCATTGTCTTTTTGATTAAGCGCCTGGCCAGGTCCTTGTACCCCATAACCAATTACTGCCACAACTTCGTCTTTAAGTACTTGTAGTGCTTTTTCAAGGGGGAACTCTTCCCTTGTAACTACATTCTCCTGCGTACCGCCAAAATTTAAGGTTGCCATCGTTTTTATTTTAGGTTGTTAATACGTTAATGAGGTTTTTACTTTTCTGATAATTTTGTTTTTTCCACTTCTATTAATTTTTCAATTTGCTGCTGAACTTTATATGCCATATCTGCTGTAGTATTCAAAACAAAACAAGCAGCACCTTTATAAATATTTTCTTCAAACTCAAATGCATGAAGACTTTTTATACGTACTCTTCGCCTGTTACAAATATTTATCATGCGGTTTAAAATATTAAACCCATTATCAGATAAAACATCCAGCGTGAAATCCCTTGTCATAAAATAATTTTTTCTAAACATTAATATGAATCAAAAATGTTTTCATAGATGATTCTTCCATCATGAAGGCTTTACTTCCAGCAGCATATCACTTACTGCTGCCCCTGTTGGTATCATGGGAAAAACATTTTCTTCTTTTTCAACTTTCACTTCCAGGAAGTATGGCCCGTCATGCAACAGCATTTCTTCAATACTTGCTCTTAATTCTTCTCTTTCACAAACCTTTTTTGCTTTTATACCATATGCTTCATTAAGCTTCACAAAATCGGGGTTGTTCATTTCTGTAAATGAATAACGCCCTTCAAAAAACATTTGCTGCCATTGCCGCACCATCCCCAGGAACTCATTGTTAAGAACAATAATTTTTACAGGAATTTTAAATTGAGAAATGGTTCCAAGTTCCTGCAATGTCATCTGGAATCCTCCATCGCCAATGATAGCAATAACCGGCTTATCGGGTACACCAAGTTTAGCACCCATAGCAGCAGGTAATGCAAAACCCATTGTACCTAATCCACCTGATGTAATATTAGTTCGGGGTTCTTTAAACTGGTAATACCTGGCAGTTACCATCTGGTGCTGACCGACGTCTGTTACTATTACGGCTTCACCGTTAGTGATCTCGTTAAGCAAGAAGATCACTTCTGCCATTTTAATTTCACCTGTTGTATTCTGGCAATTATTATAAATTATTTTTTCAAATTCATCTTTTGTAAAATTCCTGAAACTATCCAGCCAAGCTGTATGCTTTGCAGGTTGAATGGCTGCCGTAAGTAAGGGCAAGGCTTCTTTTGCATTGGCATGTATAGCAACATCAGCATGAATTATTTTGTGTATCTCCGCTTTGTCAATTTCCAAATGAATAATTTTTGCCTGTTTTGCATAGCGGCTAACGTCTCCTGTTACCCTGTCGTCAAAACGCATTCCAACCGCTATCAGCAAATCACATTCATTTGTATTTTTATTGGGGCCATAATTTCCATGCATACCCAGGTAACCCATATATAATGGGTGGTCTTGCGGAAAGCCTGAAAGGCCAAGTAAAGTTGATGCTACGGGTATATTTGATTTTTCCGCAAAAGCAATCAACTCCTTTGTTGCATCAGCTAAAATGACTCCCTGCCCCGCAAGTATATAAGGCTTTTTAGCAGCATTGATTAGCAGGACGGCATCCTCAATAGAAGTGTGATCTAAAGTTGGTGTGGGCTTATAAGTTTTGATTTGAGTACATGGCTTATACCTGAAAATTGTTTTTGCAAATTGAGCATCTTTTGTAACATCAATCAACACAGGTCCCGGCCGGCCGGTTGTTGCAATATGAAAAGCCTTTGCTACCGTGTCGGCCATATCTTCAGCTCTTGTAACCTGCGTATTCCATTTTGTTACGGGCACAGTTATATTCATCACGTCAATTTCCTGGAAGGCATCGGTACCAAGCAAATGAGATAATACCTGGCCGGTTATGCATACAAGTGGGGTGCTGTCAATCATAGCATCTGCAAGGCCTGTTATAAGATTTGTGGCTCCCGGTCCGGATGTAGCAAATACAATTCCCGGCCTTCCAGTTGCCCTTGCATAACCTTGTGCAGCATGGATTGCACCTTGCTCGTGGCGAACAAGGATATGTTTTACGTGATCCGCATAATTATACAATGCATCATAGATAGGCATGATGGCACCACCAGGATATCCAAAGATTGTATCCACATCTTCTTCCAGCAAAGAAAGAATCAGGGCATCAGAACCAGACACCACTTCGGTCCCTTTAGGCAAACTGATTGTATGCTTACCATTCTTCTCCTTCGCAAATTGTTGTATTGCCTGCATAAAAATTACTTTACTCTTTTTCTACATTCAGGTTTCATCTGTCACACAACCCTGTGACGCATTCTTTACAGCCCTGGCATATTTATACAAAACACCTTTTGTGCTTTTTAAAGGGGGTTGTATCCAGTGCTTTTTTCTTTCAGCAATTTCATTTTCGTCTGCCATGAGATTGATCGTATGATTAACGGCATCTAATTCTATAATATCTCCATCTTTCACTAATGCAATCAGCCCACCATCAAAAGCTTCCGGTGTTATATGTCCGACAACAAAACCATGGGTGCCACCACTAAATCTGCCATCAGTGATCAGCGCAACAGATTTACCAAGACCAGCACCAATAATAGCTGAAGTGGGTTTTAGCATTTCCGGCATGCCCGGGCCACCTTTTGGGCCAACATATCTTATGACTACCACATCACCTTTTTCTATTTTGCCGCTATTAATGCCGGCAATCAATTCAAATTCTCCATCAAAAACTTTGGCTGGACCTGTAAATTTTTCGCCTTCTTTTCCACTGATCTTAGCCACGGCACCTTCTTCTGCAAGGTTGCCATACAATATTTTCAAGTGGCCTGTTTGTTTTACCGGGTTACTCACGGGAAGAATTACCTGCTGTGTTTCAAAATCCAGTGCAGGAATATCTTTTAAATTTTCTTCAATAGTCTTACCCGTCACTGTGAGACAGTCACCATGCAATAACCCTTGTTGCAATAAATATTTCATCACTATAGGAACGCCACCAATACTATGAAGGTCTTGCATTAAATATTTTCCACTTGGCTTCAGATCTGCCAGCACAGGCACTTTATCACTGATGGCCTGGAAATCGTCCTGAGTAAGTTTTACATCAATTGATTTGGCCATTGCTATCAAATGCAAAACAGCATTGGTACTTCCACCTAAAGCCATGATAACAGTAACCGCATTTTCAAAAGCCTTTCTTGTCATAATATCAGAAGGCTTTATATCCTTCTCAATCAATAATTTTATTGCTGTACCAGCAGCCAGGCATTCCGTTTTTTTCTCTTCACTCATAGCTGGATTAGATGAAGAATATGGAAGGCTCATCCCCAATGCCTCGATAGCACTTGACATGGTATTAGCAGTGTACATTCCGCCACATGCACCTGCACCGGGACAGGAATGTTGCACTATTCCTTTAAAATCTTCTTCGGTTAATTTCCCTGCAATTTTTTCACCCAGTGCTTCAAACGCCGAGACGATGTTAAGATCCCGGCCTTTATAATGACCGGGAGCAATGCTACCACCGTATACCATTATAGATGGACGGTTCAATCGCCCCATGGCCATAACAGAACCAGGCATATTTTTATCGCAACCGGGTACAGCGATCAATGCATCATAATACTGTGCACCGCAAACTGTTTCAATAGAGTCTGCAATAATATCCCTGCTCACAAGAGAATAACGCATGCCATCTGTACCATTACTAATTCCATCACTTACACCAATTGTATTAAATATCAAACCTACCAAGTCATTTTCCCAAACACCTTGTTTAACCAGTTTAGCTAAATCGTTCAGGTGCATGTTGCAGGTATTGCCTTCATAACCCATGCTTACAATCCCGACCTGGGCTTTTTGAAAATCTGCATCTTTGAGGCCAATGCCATACAGCATTGCCTGTGCAGCAGGTTGGGTTGTATCCTGAGTAATTGTCCTGCTATATTTATTCAGTACACTCATCAGGCTCTCTTCAACGAATGTGAATATTCTTTTTTAACAACCTTGCATTTATATGCTTGTTGAATAATATTGCAAAGGCTTTCATTCCAGGCTTTTTTAAAGGGCACTTTATCTAATGATTCCCAGGCAACTATTTCAGCAGCGGTTCCACAGAAAAAAGCGGCATCAGCGCCTTTCAATTTATCGATAGTAAAATCTTTTTCTACAACCGGTATATTTAATTCGCCGCAAATTTCGATAACTGTTTTACGGGTAATACCGGGCATGATATATTTTACCGTAGGTGTATAAAGCGTGCCGTCTTTCTCAAAGAAAACATTTGCCCCGGGCCCCTCAGCCACATTACCTTCCACATCCAATAACAAGGCCTCATCGTAACCGTTATCCTTGGCCTGTTGGCACGCAAGTATAGAATTTACATAATGACCACTCACCTTTGCATGTATCTTAAATGCACCTGGGTTAGGCCTTAAGAATGTTGATGTCATTACTTTTATTTCTTTGTCACCGAGGTATGCGCCCCACTCCCATACTGCAATAAGCAGGTGAGAGGAATTGGCCTTTTGCAAGCTCATATTAGGCGGGCAAAAAACCAATGGCCTGATGTAGGCATCCTGGAAATTGTTTTTTTCTAATAGCTGGTAAGTGATATCAATTAATTCATTCGTTACATGATGGTAAGGAATTGAAATTGCTTCAGCAGAATATTTAAGCCTGTCATAATGTTCGGTGGCTTTAAAAATCTGAGTACCCTGTGACGTACGATAAGAGCGGATCCCTTCAAATACAGCATAGCCGTAATGCAATGACTGATCATAAAGGCCAGTCTTTGCGTCAGCAGCTTTTATAAATTCTCCATTAAAATATATGATCGTGTTTTCTGTGTAATACATACAAATAGATACTGTTTTGGAATGAGGAAAGGTTATAAAATTAAGTTTATCAGCAGCGCCAAACCAACCAAACTAAGTAGTGTTTTACAGTGTTGAATAGATACGTTATACGCTTGAACACCTGTTAACATTGAATTCTACTTACCCGGAGTTACGCTATCCAAACAATTCACCAAATCGTTAAATAAGATATTTAATACTCTTGAATGCAAGATGCAAGTAAAAAAACAGGTGTAACGTCGATAAAGGCTAAGGTCAATTCTAATTATCTTACAGCATAAATGAAAGGGCCAAAGCAGGTGGGAAAATGAGAAATCACAAAACAGAAACATAAATTAATAATGCCTAACAGGACAACAGATAGTTTATACCAATTAATACATTCCCTTCAAAAGCACGAGAAAAGAAACTTTAAGCTTTTTGTGCAAAGGAATTCGAGTAACGAAGACTTAAAAACTATCCAGCTCTTTGATGCTATGGATTCCCTGATTGAATATGATGAAGATTTGATCCTAAAGAAAGCAAGGTCACTAAAGAAGCAGCAGCTTTCAAATGTGAAAGCGCTTTTATATAAACAACTGCTTGCCAGCCTTCGGTTATTGGAAAACAAGAATATTGATATCCAGTTGCATGAACAACTTGATTATTCCCGGATACTTTATACAAAAGGCCTTTACCTGCAAAGCCTAAAATTACTTGATAAGATAAAAGAAACGGCCAGGGCACATAATCAAATCAGTTTATTGGTACAGGTTTTATTCCTGGAAAAAAAAATCGAAAGCCTGCACATTACACGAAGCCTGGAACCGAGGGCCAGCCAGTTAATTGATGAAACTATGGAGGTGAATGAAAAACTTGTAAGGATAAGTATGCTTTCCAACTTATCGCTTGCATTATATAGCCGCTATATTAATTATGGGCATGCAAGAAATGCACAGGATGAAAAAGAAGTAACAGATTATTTTGAAAAACATTTACGGGAAGACCTGAAAAATCCATCCGGCTTTTACGAGAAGCTTTACTTTAACCAAAGCTATTGCTGGTATGCTTTTTTAAAACAGGATTTCCTGATGTACTACAGGTACACACAGCGTTGGGTAAATTTATTTGAGGATGATCAGTTGATGAAAGAAATTGAAACAGCAAGTTATATCAAGGGGAAGCATAATCTACTAACGGCGCATTTTACGCTAAGAAATTATCCGGGTTTTGCAAAAGAACTTGAACGGTTTGAAGATTTTGCTCAATCAGGCCTTGCTAACCTGAATGAAAATAACAGTATCCAGGTTTTCATTTACCTATACATAGCCCGCATCAATAAACATTTCCTTGAAGGTACTTTTTCTGAAGGCCTTCCACTGGTTAAAGAAATTACAGATAAATTAGACGAGTTTCATATTTACCTTGACAGACACCGTATCCTTGTTTTTTATTACAAAATAGCATCTCTTTATTTTGGTGCAGGAGATTTTAGTAAGAGTATTGATTACCTAAATAAAATTATAAACCTGAAAGTAGATCTAAGAAATGATCTACAATGTTATTCCCGCTTGTTGCACCTGATTGCACACTATGAACTGGGCAACCTGGAACTAATGGAGTACCTGGTCAAATCTGTGTTTCGTTTTATGGCAAAAATGGACAACATGAGTTTGGTCGAAGAAGAAGTTTTTAAATTCCTCCGAAAAACTTTTCATTTACCTGCGCAAAAAATTAAACCAGAATTTGTAAAACTTTTAGCTACCATGAAGCAGTTTGAAAAAGACAGGTATGAAACCCGTGCATTTGTATATCTCGATATTATTTCGTGGCTGGAAAGTAAGGTGCAGGAAAAACCTATAGCGGAAATTATTTTACAGAAATACAAGGCAAAAGATAGACCCATCTCTGACTAAATTAATTTTGCTGTCATCTTTTAAAAATAAAAACTCAGCTTTTATTATCCACGAAAAAACCGCTAGCTGGAGAGAGGGCAACGCTCTTCGGATGTATCATAATTAGCCAGTTCCGATTGCAATCGCAATTGTATGGAAATCGATGAACGAATGTCCATCAGCAATAAGAGGAATATTGTTTTATGATGTTGAACAAAGTTATTGATCATAATCTCCGGGGTTTTATTCCAGAGATTATGATCAATCTTCTTTTTTATTAATTCACATATTTACTCATCATTCTTCCTTCAAACAATGATCATACACCCACTTGCCAATATTTTTCCCTTGCTGCTCTCCTTCCATACATGCCTGGCGAAAATGATAACCGATGTAAATTCTTGACAAAGAATTTTCCCTTGCAGCCTGGGACAGACTGGTGAAGTTTCGGGTAGTTGGATATGACCTGCTTGCAGAGCTAAAACTGAAATTATCCTTATCAAAGAAGTTTTTAATTAGCTCCGATCCTGCGCCCCCTGCAGTGGCATGTCCAGAACTATAATCGGCAACTGGAGGAGTGGGCCAATACCTTGTGTCTGGTGGACCAAAAGGATTCCATCCTACAACTTCCCAATCAGCATCAGCCACCGTATTAGGATTGCCATCTGTAGCGGCAAGCTGTATGGCGCTCACAGGTCTCCACTGAAAATAATGAATCTTTGCCTCTAAGCTTCCAATGTATGCATCAGCTTCAGCCATTTGCAATAATGCCAGTAACCTGGCTACCTGCCATGCTCCCAGGTTTTTTTGTGCAAGAATATTTATGGCTATCCTGTTCCAGCCCTGTGGCGCACTTTCGGACCAGAATTTTGCAATCTCTGTTTGATCGGTAGTTCTTGTACTGCTGTTATATCTTCCCAAACTTTTTACCTCATTAAAGTCGGCCGTGTATGCCGCACTGTTTATTGCATAAGGCGCTACGGGCCTGAATTGTGAACCGCTTGTAGTGCCAAATGGTGTAACATTTCCCCAACCTGGCGAATCATAGAATCCGGTGAATGGTGGTGTATTGAATGGTGGCCCATTGAATGGAAATGTAAAACGATATCCGCCAGGGATGCTGCTCTCTGTTATTGGATACATTGCTGTAGCAATACCGTCATTGGAACGATTTGCTAAAATAGCGGCAGAAGACAAATGCCCTAAAGCAATACCCTTTGTTTTGGCAGTAGCATCAGTAACTCCATTTAAGGATTGAGTTAATAAATTGCTGATGTAATCTTTTACAGGCTGCGGTGTAACAAATGCAGGTGGATTTAAATGTCCATAAAAGGCAGCTATTACATCATACGCCGCCTGTGCTACTGCCGCATCAGCGTTAGCATCTTTATCTCTTGCATTCTGCAATGCATATGATTTGTATTTTGGAACAATATTGTTTAGTGCATCATGCATTGCAATGTTTACCATAGCATAATACCTTGACTCAATATTCGGTGGGATGGGGGGATTTGGAATGGCTTGCAGTGTTTGTGTTACCACATCAATAGCTGCCTGATTCCATCGCAATACCATCTCAGGGCCGAGGGTGCCATTGCCCTGGCCGTTATTCTCAAAACGCAATTGTTCATTTGATAAAACTTCCTGTTGTTTTTTACAAGAAGTTATTATCAATACAAATGTTGCAAGGGCAAACAAGATTGTATTATTCTTTTTAGATCGAAAAATTGAGATTCTGTTCATACTATAAAATTAAAATGGTGAAAAAAAATAAATAAAAAGATTTGAGCTGAATATTTTTTGAAGTGGTTAAGGATTGACAACCTTTTGAAATGTTGTCAATGCTCAATCAACATAAGATTTAACGATTGCAGTTTTCAGGGGAATTTTTTGGCTATCTTTTCAGATATATCAGACTGTCTTTAATGTTCTCGGCGATATTTTTACCCACAACAAATAATAATATTGCTTTATTCCGGATTCTTAAATCTAGGCGAAATAAATAATTTCATGCATCATGTTTATTAAGCAGCGGAATAAGAGCCGTAACGAGAGAGAATGATTTATCGGCTATGAATATCTATTTAACAAAAAACTTAGGGAAATCAATTGAAATTGAACCTGCACAAACGTACATTCTGCGTTATAAAATCTCAAATCCGTCAATTAAGGTTATTTCATTTACCCAATTTCTTTTTGCCAAATGCTGAAGCCCAATAACCTTTGGATATTTTTGAAGATTTACCTTGCTCAATGCATCAAGGCGAGCATTGGCAATGGATGGCTTTACTGCCACTGAAATTTCCGCTGGACGATACATCAGTAGTCATAATAATTTTAAAATTTTAAAGCATATCTTATTTGCTTTCCAGCAATTTTCTTTTAGCCATATTTTGCAATTCACGCACTTTAGGATATTTATTAAAATCAACTTTTTCAAGCGCTGATAGCGTTGCCTGGTAATTGCCCAGTTCATATTGATTGCCCGCTATATTTATGAGGGCTACCTGGAAAGCCGGCGCATATTTTAATGACTGCTCAAAATAACTTATGGCTGTTTTAAAATCCTGCATATCAGTATAGACACTACCTAAATTACTTAATAAAGCAGGGCTATGTGGATTGTATCTTCTCCCCTGTTGCATTTCCTTTATCGCCATATCATAATTCTTCATTGACTTATAAGCTATGCCTGTTCTCATTTCCATAGATTGGCCTTCTGGATCAACTGTTACCCAGGATGATTTTCCACTATTGGCAACTTCAATTTCTTCAGCAAAATTTCCATCTTTTTCCAGGGCAACTGCAATATTAAAAGATGATTCAAAATTATATTTCTGGTAGGCCATGAAAATATTTAACAGGGCAATTATAGCCATCAGCCATTTTAAATAAGGAGGAATCAATCTTATTCTCTGATCAGCTCCTGAGATTGTTTTTATATACATACCCAAAATGATCCCACTCATTAATAATAAATAAAAGCTATGTTCAATTCTTTCTGTTGGAAAACTAAACATACAATCCGTTGCAAATCCTGCAATGCCAGCGAGCATGAGTGCAACTAATATTTTTTCATCAACAGGGATATTCTTTTGTAAAGTTTTAAATCCTGCTATCACCACAATGATCCACATCATTATGAAAAAAATAAATCCTGGTATGCCAGATTCAGCCATTACCTGCAGGTAAACATTGTGCGGACGATCCGGTACAAAGTCTCCCACTTTCCAGGGCATATCTGCAGCGCCATAGGACGCAATAGTAAGCTTCCAATTACTTAAACCAGCTCCAAACACAGGCTTGTCTTTTATTAGCTCTGCAGTTTTTTTCCAAATCAAAAAACGGGCATTAACATTTTCAGCGCTTTCCGTTGATGCATTAGAACCAGTGGTAAAACTCAATGCCCTTTCAGAAATAGTGTTAGTGACACCTGTTTGTTTATTTACAAAAAGAATAAAACCGATAATAATAATTGCAGCTACAAGCCCAATCCCTGTCGATTTTAATAAGTCCTTACGTTTTTCTTTTGCAAATATGAAAACTAATATAAATCCAACTATAAGCGAGACGGCGGAAGCAAGCCATGCAGATCTTGTTTGGGATAATAAAATTGAAATAGTGACTAACCCCATCGCAGATAATGCAGCAATCTTCCATTTTGATGTGCTGCTAAAACAGGCATATAAAAGAAACGGAATAGTTAATGCCTGTGCAGAGCCGTATAAATTCCTGTTTGCCATCAATCCATAGGGCTGTTGGTTTGCACCAGGGATATTTAAAAAACCGATTCCATAAAATTGAAGGATGCCAATGATGCTATGCACTATACTTACAACGATTATAACCTTTACCAGCAGTGATATTTTTTCAACAGAGCGTCGTATGGTTTCAATGATAATGAAAAGTAAAACCAGGTTTAGCAGGATCCTTAAAAGTTCATAGAGACCTGCGGCTGCATTAACTGCAAAATTTAATGAGATCATGCTCCACACAAAATATAATATACCCGCACCGAAAACCATTTTTATTGGCAAAGGATATTGTGCAGGCAATTCATCTTTTTTTATCATAAAAAAATAAACAACAAAGCCCAGGCAAAATAAACCTGTGATCATATACCGCACAGATATAGTTGGTTCTACCGTTACGGACGATAAAGCCACTGATATGATAGCTGCATAAACAGAAAGCCATGCCATCATTGCATTGGATACTGGTTTAAGATGTTTAGAAACAGATGCAGTTTTTTGTTGTGGAATATTTTTTTGCTTTGCCATAAAATCAGTTTGTTAAACATAGATAAGGTAAATTATTGAAATAACAAACGCTCTTGCTTAGCCGATTGATCTTAAATCCAACTACATATCCCACACATCGCATTAAAACTACAGTATAGAACTAAATTGCATGTAAAATAACATCAGCAAATGTCTCATCTTTTCCAACCGATAAGTTTTAGAAGCGTTGATCTTTCAAACAGGTTAGTAGTGTCGCCCATGTGCCAATATTCAAGTGTGGAAGGCTTTGCCAATGACTGGCACCTTGTACACCTGGGGAGTCGTGCGGTTGGAGGAGCCGGGCTGGTATTTACTGAAGCAGCTGCCGTTTCTCCAGAAGGAAGAATATCCCCAGACGACCTCGGCATCTGGAAAGATGAACATATAGATTTTCTCAAACGCATAACCCAATTTATAAAATCGCAAGGCGCTGCTGCAGGCATTCAACTGGCCCATGCAGGCAGGAAAGCTAGCACCGGCAGCCCGTGGAAGGGAAACAAACCTCTCCTGGTTGAAGATGGTGGCTGGCAAACATTTGCTCCTTCTGCCATACCCTTTCATGATACCGATCCCAACCCTGCCGAAATGACTTTGGCAGATATAAAACAAGTAATCAGCGATTTTAAATCTGCTGCAATAAGAGCCGGAGCAGCCGGCTTTGACATTATAGAAATACATGCAGCACATGGATATCTTATCAATGAATTTCTTTCTCCCTTAAGTAATCACCGCATGGATGAATATGGTGGAAGCTTTGAAAACCGTTGCCGGTTTTTACTGGAGATCATTGATGCAATCCGGGAAGTATGGGACAATAAATTACCCATATTTGTACGCATTTCTGCAACTGATTGGACAGATGGAGGATTTACTTTAAATGACTCGATTGCCCTGGTATCGCTGCTCTTGAAAAAAGGAATTGACCTTGTTGATTGTTCGTCTGGCGGCATTTCGCCTTTACAAAAAATTCCTGTAGAACCACTTTACCAATTGCCATTTGCAGAAGCAATAAAAAAACAGACAGGCATGCCGACAGGCGCTGTGGGGCTTATCACCACTACGGAACAGGCGGAGTCAATAATTGCTGAACAAAAAGCTGATCTCGTTTTTATAGCCAGGCAATTCCTGAGGGATCCATATACCGCATTACATGCAGCTCATGATTTGCAGGAAGATGTTGAATGGCCATCGCAGTATCTAAGAGCAAAACGATATTGATATATTGCGTAAAAAAAATTAACGTTTTTCCAGGTACTTCAGCATTTTTTTCCGGTCTTCTTCAGCAGGAAGATTCCCTTTTCCTGCATTCATATTATCAAGTAAATGTAAAGGGTTTGATGTGGCAGGTATCACACAGGTAACTGCCTGGTGAGATATAATATATTTTAGAAAATAAGTCGCCCAACTTTCAATACCCAGTTCTTTTGCCCACGCAGGCAAAGATTTTCCCTGTACAGCCCTGAATAACTTGCCTTCTCCAAACGGCCTGTTAATAAGCGTTGCAACGCCGTTATCTGCTGCTGCATCCAGCAACCTTCTTTCTGCATTTCTTGCAATAATTGAATAATTGAATTGCACAAAATCTACGGGTTCGGATTTTATGATTCGTTCCAGTTCTTCATGACTGGAATCAGTATAATGGGTAATACCTGTAAACCGAAGCTTCCCTTCTTCTTTCCATTGCCTTAATGTTGCAAGTTGTGTTTTCCAGTCTAACAGGTTATGCACCTGGATAAGGTCCATCACGCTCCGCTTCATTTTAATAAAAGAAGATTGCATCTGGCTGATGCCTTCGTGCTTCCCACTTACCCATACTTTTGTTGCATAGAAAAAATCATCAGCTTCTTCCATACCACTGCTGATATCGCCAACAACCTTTTCCGATCTGCCATACATAGGAGAACTATCAATAACGCTTCCACCGCCTTTGTGAAATTCTTTTAAAACTTTTTGCAATTCACCATAAGCCTCTTCAGTTACATCAAAGGTTTGCCAGGTTCCTAAACCAATGACTGGGATTAATTCTCCGGTTGAGGGTATGTTGCGTTGTATCATGTTTTCAGTTTGTAATGGCTGCACTTAAGCATGCATTTAGTGAATTTAAATTCTTTAATGCATCGCCCATAGTATTATTAAAATAAAAATAAACAGCCTTACCGGCATTTCGCCAGCAAGATATCTGCCTGGCCATATCCTGCAGGAATTCATCCGGGTAACTTCCCCGGTAGCGGCCACCTGGTCCATGAAAACGGATGTAAACAAAATCAGCCGTATCAATATTTGAAGGAGTTGCCGAAGCAGGAATATCATGAATAACCATTGTTGCATAATGGTATTTTAATTCTTCATACACTTCGCCAATGTACCAGGACTTGTTTCTAAATTCCACAGCCAGTTGCCATTCTTTTTTATCATCTGCCTGCCTTATCTGCGTCAGTAATTTTTCAAACTGGTTGAAATGATCTGCATGCAGGCCCGGGGGAAACTGTATTAGCAGGCAACCTTTTTTATCACCTACATGAGAAAGGGTTTGCATGAATGAGATTAATTCGGCACTATCAAAAACAAGCCCTTTGTTATGTGTTATATTCCGGGATAGCTTAAAAGTAAATTTAAAATTTTCAGGCACTTCTTCTGCCCACCTTTTTACAGTAGTCACTAAAGGCGTCTTATAAAAAGAACTATTGATCTCAATACTATTATACAAAGAGGCATAATATTGCAACCGGCTTTTATTTTCAAACCCCGGCGGGAATAATGATTTGGCAACGGGCACTACCAACCCGCTGGTACCTGAAAAAAAAAGATCTTGTTTCATGAATGTTATCACTTTCACTAAGCTTATCAAACTACGCTCCAAGGCATTAAATTCTTAATCTTGGTCAGGAATTTGCACAGGTAAAGAATAAAATAATTCTATATGGAAAATAATGAAAAAGCAAAACAGGACCAATACAAGCAAAATAAAGATGCCGCTGTAAAGCCTGAAGAAGAAACCCTGAACACAACAGATCCCCAGGAACATATGGAAGGTCCTATTTCTTCCCTTGTGCAAAAAGTAAAAGACGGTGTGAAGAACAATGATGAATCAAAAGAAGAAGCGGATAAAAAGAAAGACGAGGGAATGTAAACAATCGCAAAGAGGCGCAAATAAAAAACACAAATCACAATAAAATTTTACCAATTATTTTTTTTGCACACCTGGTAAAAACCCTTGCACTTCTTTGCGATTAAACTTTACCAGCCTCCTTATTTATCTTCAATCGTTATCCAAACAGGCGCATGGTCACTAGTCTTTTCCCATCCCCTTACATGACGATCTACACCTGCAGATATCAATCGCTTCTTAAGTTTTTTACTAAGTAAGAAATGATCAATTCTCAATCCTGCATTGCGGCCATAAGCATTGCGAAAATAATCCCAGAATGTATAGATCACTTCGTCGGGATACAATTCACGTATGGCATCTGTCCATCCTTGTGCTAACAGGTTTTTAAAAGCCAGTCTTGTCTCAGGCCTGAAGAGTGCATCATCAACCCAGCGCTCTGGCTTGTACACATCCAGTTCTGTTGGCATCACATTAAAATCCCCTGTAAGCACCACGTCTTTTTTAGAAGCAAATAATTCAACTGCATGCTTAGTGAATCTTTCAAACCATTTAAGTTTATAATCGAATTTAGGTCCTGGTGCAGGGTTGCCGTTTGGCAGGTAAAGGCATCCGACAATGATGTCATTTACCTTGGCTTCTATATATCGGCTTTGCAAGTCTTCCGGGTCATCGGGCAGTCCCCTCCTTATTTCCACGGGTGCTTCGTGCCTTGAAAGTATGGCAACACCATTCCAGCTTTTTTGCCCATGCCAGATGGCTTGATACCCCGCATCCTGTATGGCTTGTAATGGAAATTTTTCTTCAGGTGCTTTTAGTTCCTGTAAGCATACAACATCAGGTGTTGTTTCATTCAACCAGCGAAGCAGCACAGGCAACCGTCCGTTCACTCCATTTACATTATAGGTTGCTATTTTCATAAATGATTATTTAATTCGCTGGTTAAACTTAATCCAAAATCAGGCCGGTACCTGGCTATATAGATTTAATAAACATCACTTTTGATAATCCAAGATCTCTCTTTCACAACTTTAAAAAACGCAAACTTACTTCCACTACGGCTTCCATTGCTGGTGGTAATTTATCATCATTCCATGGATGACTCCTGCCAAATACATGATCGCTTTCAATAGTAAACAATTTTGCGGCAGGCTGCCAGCGTTTTAATTCAAATGCCTTCTCTATCGGTACTGCAATATCCAAAGTTCCATGGCAGATTAAAATGGGAATGTCAATTTCTTTTATAGCATTTTCTATGTTGAGTGTTTGCTCGTTCTGTATATAATCTTCATACAACTGGTAATAAAGCGGCATCTGTTGTTTGGTGCGTCCATTCAAATAATATTGCACTCCTGCTTGTTTCCATTCCTGCATTTTATCTGCAGGCCAACTGCCCCAGGGTGTTTTGCATTCACTTATGCCTGCCCATGATATTAATTTTTTTATCCGCTTATCCTTTGCTGTATGTAGCATTGCAATACCAGCACCCATACTATGCCCTATAAGAAATACATTGTTAGGGTCAAGATATGTTTGGTATATATTCTGAGGATCGCAAACCCAATTTATTACCTGCTCAAGATCTTCCAACTGCTTTGAATAATTGTTATTGCCAAATGCATCCAGGTCAACAAATTCTTGGGGGATTGAAGGGCTGGTTCCATTGTGTGAAAAATTAAATTTTACAAATACAAAACCCTGCATTGCAAATTGCCTTGCAACCAGATCAAAGTTGCCCCAGTCTTTAAAACCATTGAAGCCGTGAGCATAAACAACTACAGGCATTTTTTTATCAGCTTCTAAAAAAGATATATCCAGGCTGATAGTTTTACCAAACGAACCGGGGATAATAATATTTTTTTTAACCATGATTTTTAAAATTACGATTTATAAATATTTTAGGACGTTAGAACTTAAAAATGCAAACTGGGTTTTTAATGGGACGAATAATGTTTAATAATTTTAAAAAGGATATTGATTAATTTTATTTCCCATTAAACAAAGGGTAATTAGATATAACCTTAAAAAAACGACATGAGCAATTTACACTTAGGAAGGAATAATTTTGGCGATCCTTTGAATGCTGGTAATGTATTAACCAAAGAAGCAGCAAATAATTTACTAAATGACTGGGTAAAAAATGATAGGCTGAGACTGCACATGAAACAGGTTGCTACAGTAATGCATCAATGGGCAAAGGAAAAAGAAAACCTGCCGGAGCCCGATCAATGGCGTTGGGAAATGGCTGGCTTGCTTCATGATGCAGATTGGGATCAATGGCCTGATCAGCATTGCATGAAAATTATAGAAGAACTTGAAAATAAAAATATTGATCCCGAGATCATTCATGCCATTGCTTCGCATGGCCCCAATCATTTTGGTGTGGAACCGGTGACTAAGATGGATAAAATGCTCTATGCCATCGACGAGTTGTCCGGGCTTATACATGCATATGCCTTAATGAGGCCTGAAGGATATAAAGGCATGGAACTAAAAGGCGTTAAAAAACGGCTGAAGGAAAAATCATTTGCGGCCAATGTATCCCGTGAAGAAATTAGTGATGCAAGTACAAGAGTCGGCATTGATTTGGATGAACTGGTGGTATTCATTATTGAACATCAGCAAAAAGTTTCCTGATCGATTGCCTTGTAGTTGGTTACAGGTCTTGAAATCTTTACAGGAAAAATAAGTCAACCTATTTCAAAACGAAATAGATTACTGATAATTGCCCCAACCTCCAGCCGCTACAATCCCAAACCGAATTAGCCATTCGGTGATTTTCTTAGGTTAGTTTTGTCTGTTATTTGGGTCAAAATCTACTATCCATTCAATACCGTATTTGTCTCTGAAACAACCAAAATATGAACCCCAAGGACTATCACCAATAGGCCCTTCAATTTGTCCTGCTACTGAAAGCCCATTAAATAATCTGTCTGCTTCTTCTTTACTTTCCGCACTTATTACAATTTTACTTCTGTTCTCATTTTCGTTTGTTTTTCCCATAATTTCCGGAACATCATTTGCCATCAACATATTACATTTACCAATAGGCAAAGCAATATGCATAATTTTATTTTCTTCATTTTCCGCAACCCTGAATTCAGAACTTGCGAGGTCTTTGAAACGAATAATTTTTGCAAACTCTCCGCCAAATACTGATTTGTAAAAGGTAAAAGCTTCTTCGGCATTTCCGTTGAAGTTGATGTGAGGATTGATTAGTGCCATGATTTTATTTTTTTAAGTTATAAATATTTTTTAAGCGTTTTTGTAAGTTTCTTTCCTGTATTTTAGTTTTGACAGATGTTTTGAAAACGTAAATCATTTTTGCGATAAAGTTGCCAATAGATTTTCCAAATTGCTCAATGACATTTTCATTCCTTGCGTGAAGCCATCAAGTATTCTCTCTAATCTTTCCAATGATTCATTGTAAATAACGATATTCACTTTTGTGGTTCCGTTTTGTTCGCTGAAACTATGATCCCATTCAGAGCCTGGTAATTCCGGATTTTCAGCTGCATCTGCAAAGGCGTTGTACATTTTAAAGTTGGTTCTCGGAGTAATGGAAGTGTATTCCTGGATTGCCCAACGTTCTTGTCCTTCAGGACTTACCATTGCATAAAATCTTTTGCCACCAACTTTAAAATCCTGGTATTTTGTTTTAGATGTCATGGGTTTAGGCGCAATCCATTGGTCAATAAGTTCCGCTTTTGTGAAGGCATCCCATACCAGGTGAAGTTCAGCGTCGAATTCCCTGGTTATAGTTACCGTTTTAGTTGCTTTGTCAACGGTAAAATCAAATAGCAAATCGTTTGTCATTTTTTTTGTTTTTTCATTGTTAACAATACCTTGTCGAGTTGATTAAATCGTGTCTCCCAGATTTTTCTGAATTGGTTTAACCATTTATCAATCTCTTTCATTTTTTCAATTTCAAGTGAGTAGTAAATTTCCCTGCCTTGTTGTTCCTGTTTTACCAGTTCGCATTCTGTAAGTATGCGAAGGTGTTTAGAAACAGATTGCCGTGTAGTGTGGAAGTTGTCCGCAATGGCGTTTGGGGTCATTGCTTGTGATGCAATCAGTATTATAATTGCCCGTCTTGTCGGGTCTGCTATTGCCTGGAAAATATCTCGTCTCATACTGCTTAGATTTTAGATTGAGAAACCATTCGGTTGCAAATATATGTGCAACTATTCGGTTTCGCAAACTTTCATTCAACTATTTTTTTTTATTTAAAAATGGGTAACCTTTTTTTTAAGTTGTAGATTAGTATGGTTGTTCGGAAGAATGACATTTCAAATGATAAATATTATATATGGTCAATTGTTATTAGTACAATCCGTTTCATCATTCTATATTTTTATCTTCATTAAATCATAAAAAGGACTTTTGATATTGCCAAGTGCTTGTCTCCCTACATGCAAATAACGTTCAGTGGTTTTTAATTAAAATACCCGAACAGATCCTCTGAATATTTTATACCTCTTCTTTTTCCAGGAGATGTGTGGCTAAACTATACCGCAGGTTATGATACCCCAGTTTCATATTTGATACCCGCCTTTTTATTTGCAGCTGCAAATTAATCCCGGTTTTAAAAACTACCTGTTTACCTATGCTCGTTAAAACCTTCGGCTTATCTTTCCTGCATGAAACACTTATTTGTTTTTTGTTGGATGATTATGTCTACTACAGCCCGGGCACAAAATGATTCATTCTATCTTTTTAAACCGGCTCGGGTATTTGATGGTGAATCCATGCATAATAACTGGGTAGTGCTGGTGAAAGGAAATAAAATAATTGAAGCAGGCACAATGAACTTTAAGCTTCCTTCCAATACAAGGATCATAAACCTGGAAGGCAGCACGCTTTTACCAGGACTTATCGAAGGACACTCCCATTTATTTCTACACCCCTATAATGAACTAAGCTGGAACGACCAGGTGCTTACAGAAAGTCGGGCCGAACGCACAGCAAGAGCCGTTACTCATGCACTGGCAACATTGCTTGCAGGGTTTACCACTGTTCGTGACCTGGGAACAGAAGGTGCAATGTATGATGACGCCGGACTAAAACAAGCGATTGAAAAAGCTATCGTTCCGGGACCAAGAATGATAGTGGCCACAAGAGCAATTGTAGCAAAAGGCGCTTACGGACCTAATTTTAAAAACGCAGATATAGATCTGCCACAGGGTGCTGCTGAAGTAGGTGGCATGGAAGAAATGAGCAATGAAGTGCGTACACAAATAAGCAAGGGCGCTGATTTAATTAAGTTATATGCTGATTACGGCTGGGGCAAAAATGGTCAGTCCATGCCAACCTTTACCATAGAAGAAATGGCATTGGCTACTTCCATCGCAAAAAGTAGTGGGCGACAAACGGTAGCACATGCAAGCACTAAGGAAGGTATGCGCAGGGCAATCATGGCGGGTGTTACTACGATTGAACATGGTAATGACGGAGATGACGAAGTATTCAAACTGATGAAAGAAAGATCAGTTGCACTTTGCCCCACGCTTGCAGCATCGGAAGCAATTGCGGGATACCGTGGCTGGAAAAAAGGAATTGACTCAATAACTGCATCATTGCTTGCAAAGAAAAAAAGTTTTCAATCTGCCATAAGAAATGGAGTTACCATTTGCATGGGTGGAGATGTTGGCGTATTCACCCATGGAAAAAATGTGAGGGAAATGGAACTAATGGTGGAATATGGGATGAGACCGATTGATGTATTAAGATCTGCTACTTCAATAAATGCAGATGTGTTTGGGTATGCAGACAAGATCGGCCGGGTAAAAAAAGGTTTGTTAGCCGATATTATTTTGGTACCAGGCGATCCTTCATCCGATATTCATGCATTAACTATAATTTCATTTGTAATGAAGGATGGTAAAATATACAAGGATCTCTAAAGAAAAGCCAGCTGCATAAATTGCTAAAAGTTCAGCCGAATGTTTATCTTGAATTAATTTCCAAACTCAACGCTATATGACTTCAACAAATCAAACGTTTAAGCCTTCACTCGGATTATTGGATGCTACCATGATCGTGGCTGGCTCTATGATCGGCTCAGGTATTTTTATTGTAAGTGCCGATATAACCCGAAATGTAGGAAGCGCCGGCTGGCTGATCGCTGTATGGCTTATCACAGGGTTCATGACATTAACAGCAGCTTTAAGTTATGGAGAATTGAGTGCCATGTATCCAAAGGCGGGCGGACAATATGTTTATTTAAGAGAAGCATTTAATCCCCTTGCAGGTTTCCTATATGGCTGGAGTTTTTTTGCTGTAATACAAACGGCAACCATTGCAGCCGTCGGTGTAGCCTTCTGTAAATTTGCAGGATACTTTATTCCTGCATTGGAAGTAAACGATGCTAATATGATAACGCAGGTTGGAATATTTAAGATCTACCCGGCACAATTTGTTTCCATTTTATTGATCATCTTTCTCACATACATAAATACCAAAGGGATAAAAGGTGGTAAAATGATACAGACTACTTTTACTGTAACCAAATTACTCTCCCTTTTTGCGCTGATCATATTTGGTTTATTACTAACGGCCAATGGCGGAACCTGGAGCAGCAACTGGACCGATGCATGGCATATGCAATCAAGGGATGCAACCGGAAATGTAATTGGTGGCGTAGCGGGTAGTGCTATCCTGGGTGCTATCGCAGCTTCTATGGTGGGTTCTATTTTCAGTAGCGATGCATGGAATAATATTACATTTATTGCAGGCGAGGTTAAGAATCCAAAAAGGAATATTGGCCTGAGTCTTTTTATAGGCACGCTTACTGTTACACTAATTTATGTGTTAATGAATGTGATGTACCTGGCCGTATTGCCTTTGCAGGATATTGCCTCAGCACCACAGGATCGGGTAGCCGTTGCAGCCAGTGTGCACATCTTTGGAAATGTAGGTGCTTATGTTATTGCCGTCATGATCATGATATCAACTTTTGGTTGCAATAACGGGTTGATACTGGCAGGAGCCCGTGTTTATTATACAATGGCTAAAGACGGATTATTTTTTAAAAAAACCGGCGAACTGAATAAACATGGTGTACCTGAATTTGCATTATGGATACAATGCGTTGTAGCTTCACTACTTTGCCTTAGTGGTCAGTACGGCGACCTGCTGGATATGATCTCCTTTGTAGTGGTGATGTTTTATGCCCTTACCATTCTCGGCATTTTTATCCTCAGGAAAAAAAGACCAGATGCCGAGCGCCCTTACAAAGCATTTGGTTATCCCATACTCCCGGCCATTTACATTTTAATGGCTATCAGTTTCTGCGTGCTGCTGATCATTTTTAAACCTGCCTTTACTTGGCCCGGATTATTAATCGTTTTGGCGGGCATTCCTATTTACTACCTGGCCGTGAAGAGAAAAAATACAACCTAGCGATTCCTGAAAACTTAAAATTGTTGAATAGGTTCTGCTTATTATATTTTCTTTAAATGTAATAACCAATTATCTGTACATTTAATTATCCATAACCTTTTGATGGCTCCACGCCTCTTATTTTATCATTCCTAAAATCAAAAAAAATGT
>JBDSEE010000143.1:0-2249 GCA_039920245.1 Ferruginibacter sp. | reverse complement strand
ACATCCTCGTATATGTTGATATCCGGGTTTTTACCCAGCATCCATTTATCCTTTACATAAGCCATAGTAAAGCGTTTAGCTAGGGCTAATGTACAATTTTCCCCTTGATTTCAAAAAGGCTATAGCTAGGCTATAGCTAACCTGCAGCTAGGCTATAGCTAGGGTATAGCAAGGCTTCTCCCCATATACTCTATATGTACTTGCATGATCATGTATGTATCACTTATGGATGGTAGGTCCTAACGCAGGTATTTAATGACTGCAAATTTTAAGGGCGCCCTGGTATGATCTTCTTCTAAAGCCGGGTAATCATTCCGGATTTCCATGAAGTCCACTCCTGATGCAAGCCATTTAAGAATACTGGAACAGCAATCCGGGTAAAGGTTATACAACGCTTGCTAAATCGTAGCTAGTGATAGAAATGGATTTATAATTCATAATTCATAATTCAAAATTCATAATTCACATAATCAAGAAGGAAGTTTCCCCACCATCTCTTCCGGCTTTACCCACGCATCAAAGTTTTCTGCTGTTACATAACCAAGCTTCACGGCCATTTCCTTTAGCGTAGTGTTTTCCTTGTGTGCCTTTTGCGCAATTTCAGCGGCTTTGTAATAACCAATTTTTGTGTTGAGTGCGGTTACAAGCATGAGTGAATTGTCTACATGCTTTTTTATATTGGGAAGGATAGGTTCCAGGCCAACGGCACATTTATCATTGAAGCTAATGCAGCCATCACCAAGCAGCCTTGCGCTGTGCAGGAAGTTATAGATCATCACTGGTTTAAAAACATTCAGTTCAAAATGTCCCGTGGCACCGCCAATGGTTATGGCAACATCATTGCCCATCACCTGAGCAGCTATCATCGTGAGGGCTTCGCATTGCGTAGGGTTTACTTTGCCCGGCATGATGGACGAGCCCGGCTCGTTATCGGGTATATGTATTTCGCCGATGCCGCTGCGTGGTCCTGAAGAAAGCAGGCGAATATCATTGGCAATTTTCATGAGGCTAACGGCAACAGTTTTTAATGCACCATGACTTTCTACAATGGCATCGTGAGCAGCAAGTGCCTCAAATTTATTTTCTGCTGTAACAAATGGCAGACCGGTAAGCGTTGCAATATGTTTAGCCACATGCTCTGAATAACCAGCAGGTGTGTTGATGCCCGTACCTACTGCAGTTCCGCCAAGGGCAAGTTCTGAAAGATGAGCTAATGTATTTTTTATTGCTTTCAATCCATGGGTTAACTGCGATACATAGCCGCTGAATTCCTGGCCCACGGTAAGTGGTGTTGCATCCATGCAATGTGTGCGACCGATCTTTACTACATGCATAAACTGTTTGCTCTTTTCTGCAAGCGTATCTCTTAATTTTTCTATGGCAGGTATGGTTAGCTCTATGAATACTTTATAGGCTGCAATATGCATGGCGGTAGGAAAAGTATCATTGCTCGACTGCGATTTATTTACATCATCATTGGGATGAAGGAATTTTTCTTTGTCACCAAGCTGGCCACCGTTAAGTACATGGCCACGGTAAGCTACCACTTCATTTACATTCATGTTGCTTTGTGTACCGCTGCCGGTCTGCCATACTACGAGCGGAAAGTAGTCATCGAGTTTGCCTTCGATGATCTCATCACACACTTTACCAATCAAATCGCTTTTTTCCTTTGTTAGTATGCCGGCATCCAGGTTGGTAAGGGCAGCAGCTTTTTTTAAATACGCAAATGCTTTGATGATCTCTTTGGGCATGCGGTTAATATCCTGGGCAATTTTGAAATTATCAATAGAACGTTGGGTTTGTGCACCGTAGTAGGCGTCTACCGGTACCTTTACTTCACCCATGGTATCTTTTTCTATCCTGAATTCCATAGAAATATTTTTTGTTCACGCAAAGATCGCAAAGGATAGCAAAGGCAGCAAAGTTCTTTGCGTTCTTAATTTTACTTAGCGCCTTTGCGTGGTTATCGTTACAAAGGTATTTCAATTGATCCCTGTTGTACCTATGTTTGTGCAAATGATGATAAAGGGCGAGGTGCTGATGTGGAAGATCAAAGTTTGGCTTTATTTAAAATACCGCTCCCTCTCTTTCGGAGAGGGAGAAGGTGGGTGAGGTGCTGATTTGGAAGATCAAATGTTTGGCTTTATTTTGAAGCACCGCTCCCTCTCTTTCGGAGAGGGAGAAGGAGGGTGAGGTGTGATGCGGAAGATCAAATATTTGGCTTTATTTAAAATACCGCTCCCTCT
>JBDSEE010000142.1:0-41394 GCA_039920245.1 Ferruginibacter sp. | reverse complement strand
GGCCTGTTGGATGGAGAACGCTACCAGACACTTCTTGGGGTTACCGGCAGTGGTAAAACTTTTACCATGGCCAATGTGATTCAGAATGTGCAACGCCCTACACTTGTACTTACCCATAACAAAACGCTTGTTGCCCAATTGTATGGGGAGTTTAAAAGTTTTTTTCCTGATAACGCCGTTGGCTATTTTGTTTCTTACTACGATTACTACCAACCGGAAGCTTATATGCCCACCAGCAATACCTATATCGAAAAAGATCTTAGCATCAATGAAGAACTGGATAAGCTAAGATTGCAGGCAACAGCACAATTGCTTAGTGGAAGAAGAGACATTATTGTTGTAGCAAGTGTGAGTTGTATTTATGGTATGGGCAACCCTACCGAATATGAAAATGGCATCATTCGCATTCAGGAAAAACAAATCATCAGCCGCCAGGGATTTTTGCATTCATTGGTTAACTCACTTTACCATAGAAGCCAGGTAGATTTTACCAGGGGAACATTCCGGGTTAAAGGCGATACAATTGATATAAACCTTCCTTATGTAGACTTTGGTTACCGCATCAGTTTTTTCGGTGATGAAATTGAAAGTATTGAAACGCTGGAACTGGCTACTGGCAAGCGAATAAGCAGGGTTGAAAATGCAGCAATCTTTCCTGCAAATCTTTACCTGGCGCCAAAAGATATGCTGGTACAGGTTATTCATGAGATACAGGATGAATGTGCCGCACAAGTTGATTATTTTAAAAGCGTCGGAAAATATATTGAAGCACAACGAATTGGTGAAAGAGTGAATTACGATCTTGAAATGATCAGGGAGCTTGGATACTGTAATGGAATTGAAAACTATTCCCGATTTTTTGATAGGCGTGCACCAGGTGCAAGACCTTTTTGCCTGCTTGATTATTTCGCAAAAGATTTTCTCACCATTATTGATGAAAGCCATCAAACGGTTCCGCAGGTGAGTGGAATGTATGGCGGCGACAGGAGTAGGAAGCTGGTGTTGGTTGATTATGGTTTCAGGTTACCGTCAGCAATGGACAACCGGCCGCAGAATTTTCATGAGTTTGAAAACCTCACGCACCAGACAATTTTTGTTTCCGCTACCCCAAGTGAATATGAATTGGAGAAATGCGGCGGTGTGGTTGTGGAGCAAGTTGTAAGACCGACAGGTTTATTAGATCCACCAATTGAAATTCGCCCATCTGTAAACCAGATTGATGATTTGCTTGACGAGATTGACAAAAGGATTACTAAAGGAGACCGGGTGCTGGTAACAACACTTACCAAACGAATGGCCGAAGAAATGGACAAATACCTGCACCGGCTGAACATTAAATCAAAATACATTCATAGCAATGTGGATGCGTTGGAAAGGGTGGAAATCCTGAGAGAACTTCGTCTTGGAATTATTGATGTACTGGTTGGAGTGAATTTATTAAGAGAAGGTTTGGACCTTCCGGAAGTTTCTCTTGTTGCAATTCTTGATGCAGACAAAGAAGGTTTTTTACGAAATGAAAGAAGCCTTACCCAAACGGCTGGCCGTGCTGCACGTAATGTAGATGGTCTTGTAATCTTTTATGCCGATAAGATGACAGAAAGTATGAAGAAAACAATAGATGAAACAGACCGGAGAAGGGAGAAACAAATTGAATTCAATATAAAACATGGAATAACTCCTACAACTATAATCAAATCCCGTGACCAGGTTTTTGCACAGGGAAGCGTGCTTGATGTAAAAGGCTATGATCCGTCACGGCCTTATGCTATACAACCCGATGAAGACCTGGTGCAGGTTGCTGCAGAGGACCAGGAAGTTTATAAAACAATTCCACAGATGGAGAAAGCAATTGGCAGGATAAAAAAGAATATGGAAAAAGCCGCCCGTGATTTAGACTTTATGGAAGCAGCAAGACTTCGGGATGAAATGTTTAAGATGCAGAAAGAACTTGAGGAAATGAAACAATAAACCTACCTACCAACGTTTTCAGTTATCACTCCAATTTGATTACTCCGCCTTCTCCGGCCGCATCATGGGAAACAACAAAACATCCTGGATACTTACTTGGCCGGTAAGCAGCATGCACAGTCTGTCTATTCCAAAACCAATACCACTTGTAGGCGGCATACCGTATTCCAGTGCCCTTAAAAAATCATGATCAATAAACATCGCTTCATCATCCCCACGCTCCATAAGTTTTACCTGGTCTTCAAAACGGTCACGCTGTTCAATAGGATCATTTAATTCACTATATGCATTGGCAATTTCTTTACCATTAACCATTAATTCAAAGCGCTCTACAAGCCCCGGCTTACTGCGGTGTTTCTTTGTAAGCGGGCTCATCTCTACAGGATAATCTGTAATGAAAGTTGGTTGTATATAATGATGCTCACACTTGCTTCCAAAAATTTCATCTATCAGTTTTCCTTTTCCCCATTTTTCATCAGCATGTATTTTCAATTGATTGCAAACTCCCCTGATTCCTTCTTCGTCCATTTCACTAATATCAAAACCCGTATGTTCTATAATAGCATCATACATACTTATTCTTTTGTATGGAGCCTTAAAACTAATTTCATTTTCACCTGCCATTACCTTTTCAGTTCCGTTTGTAGCTATCGCTGTTTTTTCAAGCAATTGCTCCGTGGTATCCATCATCCATTCATAATCTTTATAGGCGGTATAAAATTCAAGTACTGTGAATTCAGGATTGTGCGTACGATCCATTCCTTCATTTCGGAAATTCCTGCTGAATTCATACACCCATTCAAAGCCACCAACAATTAATCTTTTCAGATACAACTCATTTGCAATACGCATGTACATCGGCATATCAAGTGCATTGTGATGGGTAGTGAAGGGTCTTGCTGCGGCGCCACCTGGAATACTTTGCAGCACAGGCGTATCTACTTCCAAGGCACCATGCGAATTTAAAAATTCACGGATCGCATTAACCATTTTGGTGCGCTTGATAAAAACTTCTTTCACAGCAGGATTTACGATCAGGTCAGCATAACGTTGTCGGTAGCGAAATTCAGTATCTGTCACTTCATCAAAAGCTTCACCATCTTTTTCCTTTACTACTGGCAAAGGCCTAAGTGATTTTGTAAGTATCGAAAACTCCTTTACATGCACGGAAGTTTCACCTGTCTTTGTTGTAAAAACATATCCTTTAATACCCACGATATCGCCGATATCAATTAATTTTTTCCAAACCGTTTGATATGCTGTCTTGTCTTCGCCCACGCAAATATCATCCTGTTTTATATAGAATTGTATTTTGCCAGTGCTGTCCTGTAGTACGGCAAAATTTGCTTTTCCCATATCACGCACACTCATAATGCGGCCTGCGAGGCATACCTCTGCAAAGTCCGCTTTGTTTTCATCGCCTTTATAATTTTCTTTAATGAATGCTGCATTACTGTTTACCGGGTAAAGGGCAGCTGGATATGCATCAATACCTAACCTGTTTAATTCGGCTAATTTTTCCCTTCGGATTATTTCCTGTTCTGATAAATGTTGTGAGCTCATAAATGTACTATCTGCGCTATTTTACGGCTGCGAAGGTAACTGAAGTATTGGAGGCAAACAAACAGCGTAAAAGGAGTTGAAGCGCCCGTTTTAACAATCCCCTCAATAGACTGGCAGCAATCTTGCACACTAAGGCTAAAAGAATTTTATGAAAAGAATATTTACATTAATTTCCTTTAGCTCAGTAATGGCACTTTCATCATGTGATGTATTAAGTAATCTTCCTGCAAGCACCGGCATCGGCACTGGCGTTACAGAAAATGAAGCTGGCCTCGGCATTCGTGAAGCACTTGGACAAGGCCTGAATAAATCTGTTGTTAACCTGAATGTAGTTGATGGCTTTTTTAAAAATGCATATTATAAGATACTGTTACCACCTGATGCAAAAAAAATTGAAAATACTTTAAGAAGCCTCGGTTTTAATTCCCTGGCTGATAAAGCCATATTACAAATAAATCGGGGAGCCGAAGATGCTGTTGGATATGCTAAACCTATTTTTATTAATGCCATTAAGAACATGAGTCTGCAGGACGCAATAGGGCTTGTAAAAAACGGCGATACCAGCGCAACTCATTTTTTCAGGGTGAAAACAAATGCACAATTAATGAATGCTTTCATGCCGATCATACAATCTTCACTAGACAAAGTGGATGCTACAAAATATTATGGTGACCTGGTAAATAAATACAATAGCCTTCCTACTACATTTAATAAGATAAATCCTGATTTAGCAAATTATGTAACAAACATGGCAACGCATGCTTTGTTCGACCTGATTGCAAAAGAAGAAATAAATATCAGGACCAACCTTGCTGCAAGAACATCGGACATACTACGAAAGGTGTTTGGACAAAAGTGGTATTAAATAAATGCAAAATTTTTTTTCTTAATAATTAAAAAAGCAACCGGATTATTGGTTGCTTTTTTTACTTTCGGAATATTATCAGGCTATTTTTTTAAACTGTGGGCAAAGATTTTCTTTCACCGGTAATTGTTTTGTTTTAGCTCTTATCAGGTCAATAATATTATAAGATTTGGTATGGCAAAAAGGGCAGGCATGTACATCTCCTGCAGAATCAACATACACACTGCGGCTGCCGGAAAAACATCCTACTCTTCTTTGATGATATCCATGGTAAAGCATTGTAGGATAATCCCGGTAAACTTGATCATAATTTAATTTTTTAAAATCATGTTCCAGTATGGCAATATGCTTTTCTTCCAGCAATACAGATTGTCCTTCGTAATGACCTACCATGCGGGGCTCCAACACCTGAACAAATTGTACTCCAAGGTTTTTGGCAAAATCCATATATGGTAACAGGTGATTGCCATCAATAAAATGTTTGGTAGCACATACACTTAATGAAACAACAAGACCGGCAGCTCTTGCAGCTTTAACGGCATTGATTGCCCCCTCAAAAGCATTTTCATGTCCTCGAAACATGTTGTGTAATTCGGGTATGTAATGATCAATACTTACTACTACTCCCTTTAGCCCGGCCTCTTTTAAAAACCTAGCATTTGCAACTGTAAAATTAAAACCAGAAGTAAGTACCCAACACTCCGATTTCTTGCTGGCATAAGTAACTAAAGGCAGCAGATCTTTAAATCTTGCCATGGGCTCACCTCCGCTAAAATGAAATTGCAGAACGCCTTGTTGCTGGTAAATATCTATAACCTTGTACAGGTCCTCTTTGAGAAAAGATTCTTTTTGATTCAGGTTATCCCACTCAAAACAATGTTCACATCTCATGGGACACTTACGGGTAATGGCAAAAAACACGAATGATAATTTTTCAGTAACAATTAAAGGCGAGGCATGACGACGAAGTTCTGACTTTATAAGGTTATCGTAAAGTTGCGATGGCCAGCCAGGTGTATATTGATTGAAATAATATTTCCCATCAATTTTATAAATCTTTTTTAAATCGCCGCCCCAAACATTCTGCCGTAACAGCAGCATATTTTTAAACGTTTTTATAATTAATGACGGTTGTTTTAAAATGATACAAGCAAAATAAAATATTTTAAGTTTTATCAGCAGCCAAACAACCGCTTTGTGCAATTGTCCCGGCTGGTAATCAGGGTACTTCACTACCTGCTCATTTGATGAAATCGTTGTAAAGTGTTTTACTGCTTTTATAGATTGCAATGTTTGAATTGTTTCCATAATAATTTTTTATGATTGAATGTTCAATTATTTTTTACCAGTACACTCATTTGTTCCTTTGACATTTTTTTATAAACGATCAACCCGAATGAAGGAAAAGCATTCTGCTTTTTAAATTGTTTTAGAAAACCTATATCGGGTTTATTTTTAAAATCACGGATATGTTCATAGTATCCTTTTGCATGTAAAATATAGGAGTTGCTTAAACCTTCAGCAGCAACTTTCGTGGGTTGAAATACTATGGTCGCACTGTTACCAATATCAGGCTGGTCAAGATATTTAGCATCATCGTTCAATAAAACATCAAGCACATTCTTCCCCGCTTCATCCAGGGCAGTTATTGGTTTACATTTCTCCACGGTAAAGTTTGTATTCACATTATATTCCATGGCGGCCTGGTCAATTTCCCAAAACATGAAGCCGGCACTAAGTTTTATTTCAGTAAATATTTCATCAGCAGGTAGATCAACCGGCACCACCATACTACGGTTTGATAAAGGGCCAATAGTGGTGATCTCAGAAATTTTCTTCCAGCCATTTACAGTCTTTACAGAAACCACAAGCGGTATTTGTTGTTCCTTAGTCCATTTTATTAATTCAGCTATTGGCTTTTTTCTCTGCGCTTTTACAAACGTTGTGTAATAACTTCCAAAACCCTTTGCCAACTCTCCATACAACAAATCGAGGAAGTACGAATTCTTTAAATTAAGCACTAGCTTTCCTTTTGATGCATTTGCAGGCTTATTGAACTTCATATACACTTCATTTCCTGAATTGATAGTAGCGGTATCATCCATGAAAATCATTTTATGATCACCGGAAGCGGTCAAGGCATCGGTTAGATCAGTCTTATTATTAAGCAAAACTTTTATGGGGGCCTGCGGCGTAGTAATGCTATAAAGATTTCCAACTTCGTCTGCCAGAACCTGTGAGTTTTTATCATGAGTGATCACCCATAGCTCAGTCATGTCAGTATATTGTCTTTCCTTTAGCTCGTTTGTTATTTTAAGTTGCAATGATCCATCAGCCATTGGGTTCATTCGAAGCGGCAGATAATCATGCCTTGCCAACTGCGGATAAATAGCACCACCATAAATTTCGCCCTGCAATGAAAAATCAGTTCCATCGTAAGCACTTACAAAGGGACAGGAACTTTTGGTGGCAGCTATTATGATTCCTATAAGAGCTATTATACCCAAGGTCACACCAACGCCAGTTACCAGATGATTCCTCGTTGTCCTTTTCTGATCCTTTTCAATAATTTCAATTTTATCAATTTTATTAAGGTTTAACACATAGCTCCCATAATCCAGGTTGTTATCGGGCATCATATACAAATGCACTTCACTTAAAACTTTGTATTCTTTATCATCACCAGCCTTGTGGTAATCCCGGTTTTTGGTGAAGGCGTTGTTTATATATACCTGGTGATTTAATGGCACAGAATCCAACTTGCATGTGACAGACTTCCTGTCCTCGCTGATCTGCATATTTGCCATATGATAATATTTATCACCGCTTCGCAAAATAAAATACCTGTTTTGAATTTGTAATTTGGAAACCTCCCCCGATTTTGCATCCTGGGTTTCTAAAGGCTTATCTATGACTTTATAATAATTTTTACAGCCGAAAAAAAACAGGAAGATCGCATACAGCAAAAATGCTGGCCAATAAAATTTTTTGAATTTCATACATTATAATTTAAAAGTGAATAAGTCTCATGAAGTTTCAAAGGCGGGATCCATCCGGCAGAAAGGACGTTGTAGTAAATATTATCCCTTAAAGCAATTCTGAAAACTACAACCTATCTGCTACACTTGCAAGCGTTAATTCTGAGCTTTGCAAAGCCATCCAAGTCTAACTCCAAAACTTTGGTTATGCATATATTCGCCATCTATACGCACAGGATTTAAATCATAAAAACCCCGTGAATAAAATGCAGAAATGATCAATCCTTTTTTGGTAATAAACCCGGTTATGAAGTTTGCACCGGCATCAAAACCACGCATATCATTATCTGTTGTTTTTCCAAAACTTATAGATTCCTTTGCTTCCTCACTGCCAATCTTTGCTTTAACATTACTGTAAAGTGCGCCAGCTATATATGGTCCGGCACCAATAAAAAAATTTCCTACAGGACTTGTTTTAAAACTGTATACAAAATTCAAAGGCAACTCCAGGTAATTGAGGTTAAGTGATATCTTTTCACCGCCTTCGCTGGTCTTGCCACCTTTTTGAATAAAATTTAGAGTAGGCTGAATGCTGAATCCTTTCACAATTGGAATGTCTGTGAACATACCAACCTGGAAGCCCACTTTGTTTTCCAAATTTTCTTTTTCGTCTTCAATCTTAGCGTAGATATTAGAAAGGTTTCCGCCTGCTGTAAAACCAACCTTTACTTTTTGGGCATTTAATTGTTGAAGAAATAACAGGAATGCAAAGGGTAATAATAACTTTTTCATGATGTAAATTTTTATTTGTTTCCTACTCATATCGCTTTTCGGTGATGCGCCCTACTCTTCCAGGATTTTCGGGTTCGTCCTTTGTTTTTTCTTTTGGATTCAGTGTAAATGATTAATCATAAAACAAAACTATCATGCTGTCAATCCATTTAAAAACGGGGAAATAAAAATGAATGGATATGAAAAGTAATAAAGGGGGTTAATCTTGTTGCCTATGGAGAATTAATATAAATTTTAATTATATTTAAAGAGGTTTTGTAGTTATCAGCAAAAATTACTAACTCATTTTCTCCAATTAGTAATAAAACATAATATAAAATTTATGGATACCCTTCAGCCCCAGCAGGTTTTTTTTAACCATATCAGATCCAAAATACCGTCGCATATCTCCCTTGTTGAAGATGTGGCGGAACTGCTAAATATCAGTAATGATAGTGCCTATCGCCGTATACGGGGAGAGAAACCGATTGGCCTGGATGAGATACAAATTCTTTGCAATCATTATAAAGTTTCATTGGATCAATTGCTTCAAATTAATAATGATACGGCGATCTTTTCGGGAAAGATGGTGGATCATACAAATTTTAATCTCACGCATTACCTGCATGAGGTACTAAGGAACTTCCAGTTTTTTAAATCTATTCCCGATTGCGAAATTTTTAATTTTAATAAGGACATACCAATCTTTCATTATATGCAGTTCAAGGAACTAAGTGCCTTTAAATATTTTTTTTGGAAGCGAACTATAATGCATTATCCTGACCTTGTAAAAAAACAGTTTGATGGAGAAGAATTGGATAATGACGTGATGGAGACTGGTCTGAAGGTTATTAAAATTTATACCCAGATACCTTCTACTGAAATCTGGAATGATGATAGCATAAATATCACCATACGACAAATAGAGTATTACCGGCAAACAAGTAGTTTTGAAAATAAACATATTATCCTGAAGATTTATGGACAGCTTGAGGAACTAATAAACCACATGGAACTTGAAGCTGAAAAGGGAATAAAATTTTTATATGGCGAAGCTCCTGCACCTAACTCAGCAACTTACAATGTATTTTTGAACGAATGCCTGCTTGGAGATAACACAGTGTATATGCGTGGGAAAGATATGCAAGCCACTTACATCAACCATGGTGGTATTAATTTTATGAGTACACAGGATAAAGCCTTTTGTGATTACACGATTTATAACATACAGAATATTATTAAGAAGTCTACACAAATAAGTGTGGCTGGCGAAAAAGAACGCAGCATTTTCTTTAACGGCATGCGTGAAAAGATATATGAAAAGAAAAAGGGAATTTTATAAATATTATTTAAACGATTGCCAACAACACTTGCCAGGCTTCCTGAACTTTTCCTTCACGTAATAATTCCTTAGCGTAAAGCTGTATCTCTCTTTCCATTTCATCCGGGTTAATGGAATAATACTGGATAATATTTTTCAGCATATCATCTTCAAAAGCAGGGTTAACAAAAGGCATCTCGTTTACATTGCCCAACATACCCAGATCGTTTCCTGATAATAAAGTACTTTTCTTTATAAGCTCTGGCAACGAATCTATTCCAATTCCTAACTGGGTATTTGGCTTTGGTACTTTGAATAAATTATGCTCATCCACTTTACAATACCAGTCGCCACCAAGCCTGGCTATATGATGAATTTTACGCTGATCAATCTTGTTGTTTTCGTCAAGTATGCTTTCATCTATATGCATACAAAGTACCTCACATATCACTAAGTTTCCTGCGCCTCCTTCTGTTCCCAGGTTTTTGATCTCATTAACTTTACATTCCAGTTTTATCTTACTTTCCTTAACCATGGGCGGCTTTACCATGGTTGCCTTCTCTGCGGTAAAGCCCGCTTTTGTAAATTCATTGGTTCCTTTTGGATATTCACAACTTGCCAATGAAACTTGCTGTACCATATCATAGTCTACAATATTGATCACGACCTCCTTTACTTCTTCTACATTTTGTAATGAATGTTTGCTGGTATTATCTCTAACCCTGCGGGCCGGTGAAAAGATCACTATGGCGGGATTTGTTGAAAATAAATTGAAAAAACTAAAAGGGCTAAGGTTTATATTCCCTTGCGCATCAATTGTAGATGCAAAGCAAACCGGCCTGGGAGCAATAGCGTGCTGCAGGTAGTTCTGCACATCAGTAGTGGAGAGATCTTTAAGATTTAATAACATTTTTACCGCAAAGGCGCTAAGGCGCTATTTTAAAATTTGTTTACAAATCTTTTGATACCTTCTTTGATTACAGGCACATGAAAATTTACTAGAAACCCTAGCTTCTTTTGAGATAGCTTTAAATATGAAATTACCTGTGCTGTATAAACAGGATGCATTATTTCACAACATTTTATTTCTATAACAATTTCATTTTCTACCAGGATATCAATTTGATAATATTTACCAGTATCATATCCCTTATAAAACAATTTAGTTTGTACTTGGTTTGCCGCTCTTATATTTCTCAACTCAAATTCCTTTAAAAGTGCATATTCGTAGGCTGACTCAAGAAGGCCAGGACCTAATTCATGATGAACCTGATAACAAGCATCAACAATCTGGTTTGCAATAAAGTTGTATTCTTCTTTTGTCATTTTTTTAGCGCCTTAGCGTCTTTGCAGTTATCTTTTTTTCAAACCCAATAAACTAAAATCGCTTTCATCTTTAATCATTGTATTAGTTAAGATACCCAACTGGTCTATCTCCATTTCTACTACATCTCCCTCTTGTAACCATTGCTCTGCATAATCAGGATTGTCTAATTTCCCTGTTCCGTTCAATTCAAGAAAACATCCTGTCCCTACTGTACCGCTACCGATCACATCTCCCGGAAATAAATTTACACCGTAGCTGCATCGTTCTATTATTTCGGCAAAGGTCCAGTCCATGTCAGAAAGATTGCCACGGCTAACCTCAACGCCATTCACCTTACAGGTCATAGACAAATTCCAGCTTTTACCGGTATGACCCTCTTTACACGGCACTTCGAAAGCTGCCAGTTCATCTAGCGTTACCAACATAGGGCCTGTGGCTGTTGCAAAATCTTTTCCTTTGGCTGGACCCAGGTTCAATAGCATTTCTTCCATCTGCAATCTTCTTGCGCTCAGATCATTCATTATCATCAGGCCTGCAATATATTCATCGGCATCGGCCGCCTTAATATTTCTGCCCGGTTTGCTAATAACGATGGCCGCTTCCAACTCAAAATCCAGCTTTTCAAAATGGTCGGGCATGCAATAAACTTCGCCGGGGCCTTGTACACTATTATGATTTGTAAAATAAAAAATGGGGTACTGGTCAAATTCCGGGATCATGTCCACCTTCCGGTTGCGCCTGGCAGCAGCCACGTGTTGCCTGAAAGCATACCCATCCCTGCAGCTTGTGGGATGTGGTACGGGCGCCAGAATTTCTGCTTCGTCAAAAGGAGATGCCATTACATTCCTTACCAGTCCTTCTTTTATACGCTGCTCCACTGCATAAGCCAGCGGCATTACATCATCCCAGAAATTTAAAAACATAGCCATACTTACCGGCAGATCCGGATGCAATACATCGGTATCATACAGTAATCCATCAACCAATAAAGCAAGCTGCTGCTGTTCGTTTTTATAATAGGTAACCAATTTCATTTTAATAATTTTTAAAGGTTGTAAAAATAGGTATTTAGCATACAACCGGGCATTTGTAATCACAAAGGCTAAGTAGGAGAATACTTGTTAAAATATTTCGGTGGTACATAGTTTGCTATGCCTTTCTACATCATTGTTTATATTTGCACAATCAAGTAATCATTATGGAGTTCGAGAAAATACATAATAAAGGACAGGCTCGCTTGTTTCAGAATCAATACCTTGAGTACCTTACTAAAACGCATCCCCTTGTTATTTGGGGTTTGTATTTACCTGTACTTATATTATTGCCATATTATTCTATCCAGGTATTAAATTTTGCCGGGTCACAGGCATTTTTCATTTTTATTGCCGGTATGTTTTCCTGGAGTCTTTTTGAATATCTAATGCACCGGTTTGCTTTTCATCATATTGCAGATAGCGACCGTGGCCGCAAATTCATTTATATACTTCATGGTAATCACCATGAATACCCAAGAGATAAAGAAAGACTGTTTATGCCGGCAGCGCCCAGCCTTATCATGGCTTCTACTTTGTTTTTGTTATTTCAGCTTGTGCTGGGCAAATATGTATTTCCTTTTTTTCCGGGCTTTATGCTTGGATACCTTATATATGGCAGCATGCACTATGCAATACACGCATGGCATCCGCCATTCAAATGGATGAAGGGCCTTTGGCGTAATCACCACCTGCATCATTATAAGCAACAGCAACGTGGCTTTGGTGTAAGCTCCACTTTATGGGACCATGTCTTTGGTACCACTTTCGATCTTAAAAAAGAAAAGGAAGACAAGGAGAAAGTGAGAGAACTGATGTTTGATAAATAATTGTTGAGTATCATCATATCTCCAGGCAACATCGTTGTGTTATCTTAATCCCTATTTTTCGGGACTCACTTGTACGGACTATCTTACTTCATCATCACCATCTTTCTTCCAAAGAATTATCATCCTGTTTATATTCCTGTCTAGACTTAATTTTTTGAAGTTGTCTTTCTATGATAAGGCTTGCAATTATCTTGGCAGCATCTTCTTTAGTGTTTTCAGCCAGCAATGCTTTTAATTTTGATTCACTTACATCAATGCGATACAGGTGCCAAACCAGTTTATCAAAATCATTTAAAATAAGCCCGTTTATTCCAGCTTCCAGCTTTTGCCGAAAGGCTAAGTCTTGTAAGACCATTTCATTATTTTCCTGCGATATATTTTCCGGTAAAAATTCTTTTTCCTCCATGATATTTCTTTAAAACTTTTCCAGTACCCCTAGTGCAAATAATGCATAATCATATTTTGCCGGGTCATTAGCATCCAGTGTTTTCATAGCTTCTGTAAGTTCTAATGCAGCTTCCCAGTCAGTTTGTTTTCGCTTCAGTAAATTAAAATGACGTGCTACCCTTGCAACATGCACATCCAACGGTATTACAAGTTGTGCAGGGCTGATCTTTTTCCAAATACCAAGATCAACTCCATTATTATCTTTGCGAACCATCCACCTAAGGTACATACATAGGCGCTTGCAACTGGCCTTTTTTGCCGGGCTTGCAATATGTTTTAGGGTTCTTTTGGGCACTTCTGGAAGTGAGAAAAAATATTGGTAAAAGCCATTCAATGCATTTTCAATATTGCCATCATCCTTTTGCATTTGTTTGGTAAAAGCAGTTTCTAAACTTAAATGCTTGCTATAATGCATGCGAAAAAAAGAAACAAAATACAACAGGTCAGTTACATTAAATGTGCGGTGTTTAAAATTCAAAAGCTTTTTAAGGTCGTTGGCAGAATGATGCATGCAAAACTCATGTGGTGCATCATCCATCAGTTGCATAAGCTCACGGCTTTTATTTATGATCGTCTTTCGGTTTCCCCATGCAAATATTGCAGCAAAAAAACCGGCGATCTCAATGTCTTGCTTTTTTGTAAATGCATGTGGAATGCAAACCGGGTCAGCAATTATAAAAGAAGGCCGATTGTATTCTTTTACTTTTTTATTGAGAAAAAAAATAAGTTCAGCATTCATTATCTTATATAAGTTCCTGCATAGAAGATTTCATTTTCACATTGAGCAATTGAGTAATTTTCACATTAGCTAATTAGCAAATTTTCACGTTATCCCAATGCCTGTTTAAGGTCTTCTACAAGGTCATCTGCATCCTCAATTCCTACACTAAGCCTGATAAGTCCATCTACAAGGCCATTTTTGATCCGCTCTTCACGGGGTATACTTGCGTGCGTCATAACCGCCGGGTGATTGATGAGTGACTCCACACCACCAAGACTTTCTGCTAATGAAAATAATTTTGTAGAGGATAAAACTTTTGTTGCAGCTTCTATGCTATCATCTTTCAAAGTAAAACTCATCATACCGCCAAAGCCACGCATTTGAGTTTTGGCAACCTGGTATCCAGGATGATCTGCAAAACCACACCAGTACACTTTATCAACGTTTGGATGCTTGCGCAGGAAATGAGCAACTATATAACCATTTTCGCAATGTTGTTTCATGCGGACATGCAAAGTCTTTATCCCTCTCAATACTAAAAAACAATCCATCGGACCTGGCACAGCCCCGCAGCTTTTTTGTATAAAATATAATTGCTCTCTTAATGAATCGTCTTTCATTATCAATGCTCCCTGTATTACATCACTATGCCCGCCAAGATATTTTGTAGAAGAGTGCATCACGATATTGGCACCCAGGTCTAAAGGATTTTGAAGATAAGGCGATGCAAACGTATTGTCTACACAAAGCCATGCGCCTGCTTTTTTTGAGATAGCAGCCACTGCCGAAATATCTGTAATATTCATCAGCGGATTGGTAGGAGTTTCAATCCAGATCAGTTTTGTTTTTGATGTCACAGCAGCCTCAATATTTTTTGGATCAGTAGTATCAACATAAAAGAATTTAATCCCTACTCTTTCAAAAACTTTTGTAAACAACCTGTAAGTTCCACCATACAAATCATTGCCGGTTATCACTTCATCACCCGGGTTCAATAACCTGACTACAGCATCTGTAGCGGCTACACCACTGCTGAAGGCTAGTCCATGTTTGCCATTTTCAATTTGGGCCAAAGCCGTTTCCAATGCCTTACGTGTAGGATTTTGTGAGCGGGCATATTCAAAGCCTTTATTCACACCCGGCGCTTCCTGCACATAAGTGGATGTTTGGTATATAGGGGTCATGATGGCACCAGTAGAAGGATCGGGCTCTGCACCTGCATGTATGATGCGTGTGCCAATTTTTTTTGAAGACAGGTCTAAACTCATATCGTTTTATAAAAGTGAACTGTAAAATTAAACAGAATTAGAAGCCCTTGTTTTATTTTTTTATAGCATCTGTGCTGCACATATATAACGCCAGTCGAAGTTGTCAGTATCATTTGCATCCAGTGCAAGAATTTTTTTATGTTGTACCTGCGGTTTAAGTATTCGCTCCTGGATCAGTTTTTTTCTTGATTCATGCACCAGGTCAATCATGCCATCTTTTTGCATCCATTTTTTTTGAGGTGTTTCAAATCCTACTTTATCTTTCCGCCACACAATATTTGCAGGCAATCTTGTGTCCATCATCTTACGCCAGATCCACTTGTTGTATCCATCTGTGATCTTATACTGTGATGGCAACGAAAAAATAAACTGCACAAGAGCTGCATTCAGGTACGGTAATCTCACTTCGCATCCATGAGCCATGCTATTGCGATCAGCAAATCGTAATAATTCTTCCAAGCCGTTTTCCATTACATTAAAATAAAGTATGTCGTTAAGCTTGGTAACAACAGGCTTGTGAATACCATCCCACTCCCTTCCTTTTAAAGAAGCCCGCAACTCCTTACTCACCTCGTGGTTATAAATGATCTTATTGAATTCATTTTTTTCCAGTGCAATAGACGCATGGGATGGTAGAAAAGCTGCGGCAATATTTTTAATATTCCACCGCACAGCAAGATTATTTTTTTGAAGTGCAGCCCGCTCTTTTTTAAATTTTGAAAACTTATTCCTGCTCACAAGTTCCTGCAAATACCAATGAATGTACTTTGGATAACCACCCAATATTTCATCAGCGCCCTGGCCATCCAGTAATACAGTAACATTATTTTTACGGGCAAGTTCAAAAACTTTATACTGAGCAAACACACTAGATGACTGAAACGGCTCTTCCTGGTGATACATTAATTTTTCAAAATCGCATATCATCTCGTCAGCACTGGGGCTGCAGGTATTACTGTTGATATGAAGTGTGTCACTTATCAATTTTACATGAACAGATTCATCATGTACGAAGCCAGGGAAAACTGCGGAAAAACTTTTAAGCGACCCACTTTTTTTTGCATTTTGCATCTGGCTGATATACCATGCAATAGAAGAACTGTCTAAGCCTCCGCTTAGGCTGCAGCCCACGGGCACATCGCTGCGAAGCCTTGCTATAACAGATCTCGAAAAAAGGTCATGCATTTTTTCTACAGCCGCTTTTTCACTGATCTTTATTGTAGCCTGCTTATCCAGGTCCCAATAGCTGGCAATATTCAAAGTGCCGCTGTGCAAATTAAAATGCATGTAATGCGAAGGCGGCAATGCATAAATATCACTAAAAAAAGTCTGGCTTTTATCCGAGGCATTCTGCACATAACCAAGGCTAAGATAATTTAGCATCATCTTAGGTTCGAGGTTTTTTTGTACAATACCTGCTGCCCACAAGGCTTTCATTTCACTTGCAAAGGCAAATTTGTTTTTATCTGTATAATAGTAAAAAGGTTTTTCACCAAAGCGATCTCTTGCTGCAAATAAGGTTTGTTCATTTTCATCCCAGATGGCAAATGAAAACATTCCGTCAAAGTATTGAAGACATTTTTCTTTATAACAATCATAAGCAGCAAGAATTACTTCCGTATCACTCCTGTTATTAAAAGCATACCCTGCTTTTTGAAGTTCTGCTTTTAATTCAATGTAATTATAAATTTCGCCGTTATAAACTATTGTATAACGATGCATATAATGCATGGGCTGTGCAGCTGCTGCAGTAAGATCTATAATGGCAAGCCTGTTGTGTCCAAAGCCAACTGTACCATTTGAATTTATCCAGGTAGATTTGCCGTCGGGTCCCCGGTGCTGTAATGCATCAGCCATCATCACCAGGCGTTCCTTATTTATTAATAAAGTTTGTAAAGAAATTATTCCGGATATTCCACACATGATGTAAATATCTGTTATCCGTTTTCTAAAGCCAAAATAATAATTACTATTTTGATAATTCGATGGGCAAAACAACCTTCACATTATCCCACGCCATAACAAGGTCAGTGCCATAAGGGGCATCTGAAAAAATCATTGTAAAATCTTCGAGCGAAGGTAGTTGGACTGACACGGGTATATCTGTTTTAAAAACATCATAAGAAGAATCAATATGCAATCCCCATGCATATAAATTACTATTGAAGATAATAGTCCACCGGTCTTCAAATGGGATGCAATATAACAGGTAACTGCCTTGGGTAATATTTTTACCACCGATAACCACGTTCTCATAAAAATCTATTTCCGTTGCTTCATTTGCACCGAGTCTCCATGGCGTACCATAATGACAAATACTATTTGTAGAATTTCCAAAAACGATCCTCCCATTTTTATGTGGCCTGCTATAGATCACTCTTGCAATTGGCATTTTTTCTTTAGAACCATTCATTTTTTTCAGCGGAAAATCTGCCGGAAAATAACTCATGTCCATGGGTGACCTATCCAAAGTCGCATATGGATTTTGCGCTGATGAATCACGAACAGTAATAACCGCTGGTGCTGGCTGAATCTTTTTGTGGTTACATGACATTGCTATGAAACAACCAAACAGCAGTAAGCAGTAGTATTTTGGAAAAAAATGCCTCATTAATTTAAAGAAATGGGTAAGACAACCTTTGCATTATCCCATCCGGCGATAAGATTAAAACTGGTAGCATTGATTTTGTCGAACAAAATAAAAAATGATTCAGCAGGCTCTCCAAGGTTTTGCACAGGCACATCCACTCTCACAACATCTTTTTTTTCATCGTACCTGAATGAACCCCAGATATCGTTCTCTTTATTTACAATGATGGTCCATTTACCGGCTGTAGGAATGGTATATAATGTATAACGGCCCTTCTTAATTTTTACATCATTGATCTTCACATTTTGAAAAAATTCTATCTCAGTTGCTTCATTAGCGCCAAGCCTCCACACTTTTCCATATTCCAGTAATTCTCCAAAAATCACCCGGCCATTTTTTTGCGGCCTGCTATAAATAACCCTTGCTACGAGTGGCTCAGAAGTGTTATCCTGTATCTTTAATAAAGGATAATTAGCTGGGTAATAACTCATGTCCATAGGCGATTTATCCAGGGTCGGGATTTTTGTTTGCGCACACACTGTAATGCTAAAAGCAACGCAGCAAATTATCATTAATTGTTTCATACTTTGTATTTTGTTCAAAGATAAAAGAATCAACTATTCAATAAATCATGCATTTTACGAACGGCAAAGATTTTAACAGAAGGATAAAACTCATTAAAGCGGTCTTGCAGAAAATCTTTGTTTGCATTAAAAATATCAAAAGCTGTTTCCATTTCATTTATATACCTGGCTCTTCTCTTTAATCCTTCCATACTGTTTTTTATGCCCCGCTCAAAACGATAGTTATATAGCCAGTCCTGGCTTTGCATATAAGGAAACATGCCAGCAAATCTTAATGGGAAATACGCTTTAAATTCATCCAGTGATGTGTAAACCTCCTTACTAAATTCTTCCAAAACTGACGAGGACGGAAATTGGTTTTTATCATTTGCGATAAAATAATCCATAACTACATCTACTATAGCACCAGCGTATAAACGGTAATCGCTACGAAAATGTTCTGCCATAGCCTTTACATCGGGATGATCGTCAGTAAAGGTATCTATGGCCCTGTGTAATTGAATTCCTTTTTGAATTGGGATGGGAAAGTCATATTGCTTTTTGCCCTTTACAAAATCACTTATCATATTGCCAAGTAAAATTTCCTTATGATGAAAAGAAAGACAAGCATGGCCTAAAAAATTCATACTTAAAGGTATGATGAGAAGAACGTTCTTGCCGTCGTTGTTTTTTAACAACACCATTACGCATTTTATATTTTTCTTATGATTTTTTAGGTAATGCAGCACGAGAGCGGTTCTTCGGCAATAGGCTCAAGTATATAATAATAAGCTTTTACCGCTTATCTATGGTTTAACCTTGCTTAACGCTTTCGGTCATAAATATTTTTCATACCTACGAGGTGCCATATACTTTTACAGAGTAAAGCTGCTTAAGATGAGCAGCAAAAATTTAAAACAAATAAAGTATAAGTCATGAAAAAGTTAACAACAATCGTAACAGCCATTGCGATTTTCTTTTCTACCGTTGCATTTGCATCCGGTATCGATCCAGTAAGTACAGAAGTAAAAACAGCATTTTTAAAAAAATTCAGCACTGCAGAAAGTGTGAGCTGGAAGAAAAACGGTGATCTGTATTTCGCCAGCTTCCAGGTAAACCAGAACTCCTTTTTTGCAGCGTATAACGAAAAGGCAGAACTGGTAGCCCTTTCAAGAAATATTCAGCTAAGCCAGTTGCCATTACAATTATCCCAGGCATTGGCTGAAAGATATAGTAGTTATACCCTAAGCAGAGATGTTACAGAAATGGTATTGGAAGGCGAAACTTCTTACTATTTGAATGCAGAAAGCAAAGACAAAACGCTTCAGCTTAAAGGAAAGGCCAGTGGTGATATTGAGGTAGTAAGTAAAACAAAAAAATAGGATATCAATTTTAAAAGTTATCAAAACCCGTCTTTATAGAAAAAGGCGGGTTTTTTATTTTGTTTAGAATAAATAAGTCGCCTTTACTATCTATCATACAATTCACTTAATGAAATTTTTATTATTTTCATTTTGAAAAACATCAATTATGGCAACCAAAAGAAAATTTTCTTTGCTTCTTTTATTTATAATATTCCATGCACATAGATCAACTGCTCAATCATTTCCTTTCACGGAAGCATATAATGAAACCAAAAAGCAAGAGGCAATGGCTGCTTATCCTGAATCGAAATGGGATAGCTTGCGTTGTGCCTGGTATGGAGAATGTTTACCCCTATCACCACAGCCACAAACTGTAGTTACTTCTTGTCCGCTCGCAAAACGAATGTTTGGCTGGCATGCCATTGGCACTCTATCTTCATCTTATCAATGGGCATTGCTTAGTGTTCTTTCATATTTTTCATACCAGGTAGACCCTGCAACTGGCAATGCTACTAATGCCAGCTCCATGGCAGCGTTCCCTACTAATGCTACCGTAACTACCGCTTTAGCCAATGGGGTGAAAGTGAGCTTATGTGTAACGCTTTTCCAAAGCACAACTGAATTTTCTACTTTTTTTGGCAGCGCAAATGCACAAAATAATTTGATCACTAACCTTATCAATTTAATAAGCAGCGCAAATGCAACAGGAATAAATATAGATTTTGAAGGGCCAGGATTAAACACTACATACGTTTCACAATTTGGATCATTTTTGTCTTCACTATCATCGCAATTACATACAGCTATACCAGGCTCTGAACTAAGTATTGATCTACAAGGAAGTTATTCGTCTTCTACAAGTCTTTTAAATACATTGATTCCATCGGTAGACCTATTTATCCTGATGGGCTATGATTATTACTGGCAGGGCCAATTTTACCCGGGACCTATTGCACCCACTTACCAATTTCCAAAAGCTACCGCTGACCCAAATGGTCATGGCAATGTATCAAACGATTTAAATAATGTATTAAAAATAGTAGATAAAAATAAAGTGATACTGGCAATGCCATACTATGGAAGGCGGTGGAGAACGACAAACGGCTGCGTAATACCTGCAGATGGTAACGCAGCAACTATCAGTACACAAACTTATTCCCAGTATCGTGATAATGCAAGCGGTTATTATAGCAATACCCTGCGAGAAACAAACAGTTTTAATGCGTATCATTGTTTTGATGCAAGTGCGGTTCCCAACCAGCAATTCATTGACGATACTTATAGCCTGCAAAAGAAATATGATATTATCAGGCAACGAGGTTTAGCAGGTGCAGCTGTATGGCGGCTTGGTTATGATGCAGGATATAATGATTGCTGGAATCTTGTAAATAACAATCTTTCAAATTGTAGCATCACACCTGCCAGGGATACAATTTATGACATGGGTGGACCAACCGGCAATTACCATAATGCAGAGAATTATACATTTACCATTGCACCAGCCGGTGCAGGTACCGTTGCTCTAAGTTTCTTATCATTTGATCTTGAGCAGGGCTTTGATTCGCTGCGGATCTACAATGGACCCAGCACCGCTTCTGAATTAATAGGAAGCTTTACCGGCAATACTATTCCTGCAACGACAATTGCTACCAATGGATCTATGACGATTCAATTTCATGCTGATAACGCTACAAATAAAACCGGTTACACCGCAATATACACAAGCAATTGCCAGGCTAATACCTGGCTGGGAACAGTAAACACAGCCTGGGAAGAAGCAGGCAACTGGAGCTGCGGGAAAGTTCCGGATGAAAATACTAACGTCACAATTAACAGCGGTACCGTAGTTGTAAATTCAAATGTAGCAATAAGAACACTTATCCTTAACAGTGCCGTAAGTTTTACAGTAAGTGCAAATAATAATTTTACTGTATTGCATTAAGTTATCGTTGTAAACTAATTATTATAAAAAGAAAGAAAAAAAACTGATACTATAAAATACCATAATACATACGCTGCACCTTTATTTGCAAATAAAACAGCATAATCACCATTTAAATCTTACAGAAAGATTTGCAACTCTTCCATCAATGGGAGCCCAAAGCTGTTTAAATACCGGCTTGCTGATACTGCCCAAAACAATATTCTCTTTCCTTGTCTGGCGGTAGTCAAAGAGATTTTCGCAATTAAATACTATTGAAACATTTTTGATATCATACCTGATCATTCCGGCAGTTATGAAGTAAGCTGGCGACCTGCTTCCATCTTCCAGGTATTGTTTGCCAATGTAAGATGCCTCAATACATGCCCTAATCCTGGAGCTGAATTCATTGGATATAACTGCGGCAAACTTACTTCGGGCACTTAAGGGCACAAAGAGATGAACAGGATCAAATAATTGCTTTGCTATCGTATAAGTGTAGCCCAGATATGCTTCCAGTTCATCTATCTTCAATTGTACATAGGTTTCAAAACCTTTAGTATAAAGCTGCTTACCAGCATTTTTATATTGATAAACAATATTGGAGGTATCCAATATTAATGGATCGTTGATGGTAGTTAGGTAAAAGGTTTGGTTAACAGTCAATGATGTTTCATCCCACCGTTGTTTATAATTTATATCCCAATTTATACCTTGCGATCTTTCTATTTTTGCCAACGGTGACAGAGAAACATATTGGAGTTGCGGCTCTTCCAGTTCGCTATTGAATACAGAAGGAGTTTTGTAACCGTAACCTCCACCAAGCCTTGTAGTAAAATGATCATCTAATTTATACAGCAATGAAATTCGGGGCAGCACTAAAGGATCATTGGTATTGTACCGATCTAATCTTAAACCCGATTGAACGGTAAACCTGTCATTTCTCTTCCAATCATCCTGCACAAAAAAACCAATTGTATTGTCATTGGAGTTATTGATGGCAGAAGAATCAGGAAGTTCTTTTATAAAACGCTCACCGGAAATATTTATCCCGGCAACAATTGTATGTTTCTTCGATCTTTTTAACCAGGACATTTCTGTAAAATAGGCATACTGGTTTGCGTTCAGGCCAAAATCCGTTGTTGATATATCCCGGTTATAAATGCTACCTGTTCCTTTAATACTCAATAAGGCATTATTAGCCATTGTATGTTCCAAATTTGCATCTATGGTATTGCGCAAAGTTTTATTGCGGATAAAAAACCGGTGCAGGTTATCTGCCTTTTTATTCACTACCTGCATATCGCCGCCAATGCGATTTTCAGATGTTAACTGGTAGCCAATAGAAATATTACTCTTTACAGACGGATATAAAAATAACCGGGGATGAACAAAAAATGATCTTAGTTCAGGTACATCACTGAAGCCATCTCTATTTACATCAACAACATTTTGCAATGTTGAACCTGCGGATAAAGTGTACCCAGTTATATTTCCCCGGTTACTTAACCAGCTTTCAATATTATTTTCTGTTAGCGTGGTTCTGTTTATTAAAATACTGTGTTCGGGCTTATACAGCTGTGGCTGTTTAGAAACCAGGTTTATCATTCCTGCAATGGCCCCGCCACCATAAAGTGTAGAACTTGAGCCTTTAATGATCTCCACTTGTTTTAAATCAAGTGGCGGAATTTGCAGGATACTAAAGCTTCCTGAGTATCCCCCAAATAAGGGCAAACCGTCCCTCAACAGTTGAGTATATTTTCCTGGCAAGCCCTGCACCCGCATATCTATATTACCCGTGGTGGCAGAAGATCGCTGGTTTTGTATGCCGGCCACATCTCCAAGTAGGCTGGAGATATTGCCAGGGATAGTTCCTGCCTCTTCATCCACCTCTTCGCTCCCGATCACTTCTACCTTGGTAGGCAGATCTTCTATCCTGCTATTGGTGCGTGATGATGAAATAATAACCTCTTCCAAATTATTTTCTTCCGGGAGTAAAACAATATTAAAAGCACTGTCGGCATCAGCAGCTATAAAAAAAAATTCCTGTGATATAAATCCTGTATAGGAAAAGCGTATGGTAAAATTTGAATCCGGAAGGTTTGAAAAGTTAATGATACCATCGTTATTTGAAATAGCATTTCTTTTTAGTGCCCGGATATTAGCAGTTACACTCTCAAGGGCATGTCCATCTTTATCTTTTATGAATGCCTTAAAATTATATTGGGCGCTGGTATTGGTTCTGTAAAAAAACAAAACGGCTAATAAAAATAAATACTTCATGAATGATTTCAAGGTTGTGTTAAAAAGACTTATCACGGGAAATCAATAACCCATAAGTTTTTTTACATACCCATCCAGCCGGCTATAGGCCATGTAATTTTTTTCAAGATCAAGATTAAAAGGAATCGGAGTATCCAGCGAAGCACACCGCATAACCGGTGCATCCAACATGTCAAAACAATGCTCCCCGATCCAAGCTGCAATCTCGCCACCAATACCGCCTGTTAGATTGTCTTCATGCAACAATAAAACTTTGCCGGTTCGTTTCACTGCTTTTCTTATAGCATCATAATCTATAGGTAAAAGACTTCTAAGGTCCGTAATATCAATTGAAAATTCTTTATGCTTTCCAGCGTAGTCCAATGCCCAATGAACAGCAGCACCATACGTGATGATTGAAATGTCTTCACCCGCCTGCACATGTTTTGCTTTGCCTATTTCAATTTCATAATATTCAGAAGGCATGTGACCGCTAACGCTTCTATACAACGCTTTATGTTCAAAATATAAAACGGGGTTTGGGTCATTAATAGCAGCAATCAATAATCCTTTTGCATCTTCCGGGGTAGATGGATAAACTACTTTTAAACCAGGCGTGTGTATAAACCATACTTCGTTACTCTGGCTGTGAAATGGTCCTGCCCCTACGCCGCCGCCCGTAGGCATGCGAATTACAACATCCGCTACTTGTCCCCAGCGGTAATGGATCTTTGCAAGATTATTTATGATCTGGTTGAATCCTACTGTAACAAAATCTGCAAACTGCATTTCCATAACTGCCTTATATCCTTCAAGGCTTAGGCCAAGCGCTGCACCTACAATAGCACTTTCACATAAAGGAGTATTCCGCACTCTGTCTTTACCATATTTTTCCATGAAGCCTTCGGTTACCTTAAATGCTCCGCCGTATTCTGCAATGTCCTGGCCCATCAAAATAAGGTTAGGATGCCGTTGCATACTTTGGGTCAGTGCATCGCTGATAGCATGAATAAATTTTACATCCTGCTTGCCATGGGTGTTGCTACCTGCGGCTGAATTATCCAGGATTTTTACAGAAGAGTTTTTGGTTAACGGGGCATACACATCTTCCAGTTCTTCATCAATATCCGGGTGTATTGGAGAAGCTTTATAGGCAATGGCAAGTTCAGCATCTATATATGCTTTTGTATCGGTTTTTATTTTTTCAATTCCAGCCTCATCTAATATTTTTTCTAATGAAAGGAATGACTCATAATTTTTTACCGGGTCTTTTAGTTCCCATTCTTCAAATAGATGTTTGGGAACATATTTTACACCGCTTGCTTCTTCGTGCCCCCGCATGCGAAAGGTCATACATTCGATGAGGTAGGGCTTTTGATTTTTGATACAATATTCTCTTACGCCTTTGATAGTATCATAAACTGTCAGAATATTATTGCCATCGATCTGCACTGATTCTATCCCGTAACCCGCAGCTTTATCTACCAAGTTTTTACAACGATATTGTTCATTCACAGGGGTACTCAGGCCATACCCGTTATTTTCAATGATAAAAATTACAGGCAAATCCCATACGGCAGCAGTATTCAATGCTTCATGAAAATCACCCTCGCTCGTGCCGCCATCACCTGTAAAAGCCAGGGATACTTTTTGTTCTTTTTTTAATTTATACGCCAGGGCTACGCCATCAGCAATTGCAAGCTGCGGACCCAGGTGAGATATCATTCCGCAGATATGATGTTCCTTACTTCCAAAATGAAAGCTGCGTTCACGACCTTTACTATACCCTTCTTTATTCCCCTGCCATTGCATGAACAATTTACTTAATGGCATATTCCTGCCGGTGAATACACCGAGGTTTCGGTGCAGTGGCATAATCCATTCATCGGGAAGTAAAGCTGCCGTAGCGCCCACCGATATGGCTTCCTGGCCAATGCCACTAAACCATTTTGAGATCTTTCCCTGCCGAAGAAGGACCAGCATTTTTTCTTCAATCATGCGAGGTAGCAGCAGGCTTTTATATAGGTCTACGAGCTTTTCTTTGGTAAAATGTTCCCGTGAAAATTGCATCTGCAAATTTGAATCTAATTGGCCAACTTACAAAAGCAATTATTTTTTATCGAGCATCGAATTCACAACAGAAGATACCACTGAAAGTATAAGGCTGAAAATTAGTGCCCATAAAAATCCATCTACTTTTATGCCGTCAATGAATTTATCTGCCAGCATTATGATCAGCGCATTGATAATAAATAAAAATATACCAAGGGTGAGAATGGTAATGGGTAATGTAAGGATAACAAGCAATGGCTTTACAATAAAATTCAACAATGCCAGTACCAGGGCAAATATAAAAGCAGTTTTAAAATCTGCAATATGCACCCCGGTTAATACCATAGAAAGACCATAAGCAACTGCTGCTGTAATTAATAAGCGGATGATAAAGTTCATAAGAAGTAGTATTTAAGTGATTAAATATAAGTTATCAGTATGAACATAAACAGCTTACACCTTTATTAATAAACCACCAATTCATAAAAATTTTCCGGTACTAAATATTTATTTGCCAGCTCCTGCAGTTCTGAGGCACTTACTGTTTTAATTGCTTCTACTGATTCATAAAAATAATCTTCCTGTAGATCATTCAGAATTATGTTTTTCCATTTGGCCATAATATGAAAGGGCCCATCAAGATCGCCAAGAATTATTCCGATCATATAATTGCGAACGAGGGCAAGTTCACTGCTATCGATCTCTTCATTGCGCAGGCGTGCCATTTCTTTGTAAACTTCTGCTATAGTAGCTTCACACACATCTTTACCTGCTTCGGTGCTTACCAGCCAGGCGGTTTGTTGTGTATGATTTTCTATATAACTGTAAATACCATAAGTATAACCCTTGTCCTCCCGGATATTGCTCATAAGCCTGGAACCAAAAAAACCACCAAATATATTATTTAGCACCATTGTTTTCTTAAAATCAGGGTGGTGCCTGTTTGGAAAAGGTGCTGCAATCCTAATGGCACCTTGCACAGCCTTAGCATCATTCTGTACCCGGAATTTTTTTTCTATAACGGGGCTTGTTTTTTTATCTGCTAGTTTAAAATGCGGCTTTGATAAAGTGAGTTTACCAAAATTTTCATTTAGCATTTTTTGCCAATCCAGCGGAAGGCTGCCCGAAATAAAAATTGCCAATTGCCCGTTTACATAAAAATTTCTGTAAAAAGCTTCCAGTTCTTCTTTGTTAATGGATTCAATATCCGAAGGCGTGTTATAGGTGCCGTAAGGATGGTCTTCTCCATACACATAGCTATCTATAAGCCTGCCTGCAATGAACTCTGCTTTTTGTAAATTAACTGCCAGCCGTTGTAAAGAATTTTGTTTAAAAATATCCAGCTCGGTTTGTGGAAAGATAGATTCCGTACACATATCTTTTATGACAGGCAATAATCTTTCTGTGTATTTGCTTAGGGTATGTAATGTAATAGATGCTGTTTCATTAAAGCAGGCACGGTTGCACCAGGCGCCGTAATATTCAAATGCTTCATTTATTTCCAGGGCGGTGCGACTATTGGTACCATTTTTTAATAAACTATTGGTAGCCGCTGCAATGGCCTTTTTTGTTTCAAAAAAATTACCTGCATAAAAAACAAATTCTACCTGCACTACTTCCTGCGCACCTGCATGTATGCTGTATACGGGAACACCGTTGTCAAGCGTAAATAAATCATAGGGTTTCAGGTGAAGCTTGTAATTAACGGCATCTTTAAGGGGTGGTGGAATTTTGCGATTTAATTTATTAATTATTTTCTTACTCAATGAAATTAATTTACGTTGTACAATGTACGTTTTACAAAAAATTGTTTCCAGGTATGTATTCTATGATCCTGAACTTTTAGAGAGATAATAAAGCGTACTGCAATTATTCTCATTAAAAATTATCTTGCTTTGCTCTTTAATTGATTCAAGGGTAACTGCCCTGTATTTTTCCAGTTCGGTGTTTATAAAATTGGCATCGCCTAATAATTCATACATGGCCAGGCTGGCCGCACGGCTGGTAAGACTCATATCTTCAAAAGCGAGCGTACTCTCTGTTTTATTCTTTACTTTTTCCAATTCAGATTCGGTAATTCCATGTTCAATTAACAATTGCAATTCCTCATTTACCGCTGCTTCGGCCAGCTTTATATCAACTCCCTTCACCAGTTTTCCTTCAATGACCATTAGCCCTTCGTCCAGGGTGCCAAGCTGGTAACATTCAATATTACTAAACCATTGTTTTTCCTTTACCAGCTTTTGAAAAAGGCGTGAGGAGCCACCGCCACTCAGCACATCACTTACAAGGTCCGCAGTATAATAGCGTTCATCGTTACGGGCATACATATGCCAGCATTTATACAATGCATCAAGAGGTACATCGGCTTTTACTTCTTTAAATCTTGGGGCTGTTTGCGCTGGTTCTTTTGGCAAGATGCGCTCGTACTGGTTTCCTGCCACTATTGGCTCAAACCATTTTTCTGTTAGGGCTTTCACAGCTTCCGTTTCCACATTTCCAGCTACTACCAATATGGCATTAGATGGAGTATAGTGTTTTTGAAAAAATGCTTTTACATCTTCCAGTACTACTTCTTCAATATGTTTTAATTCCTTACCAATGGTCATCCAGCGATAGGGGTGCGTTGTATATGCCATTTCACGCAGGATGTGCCAGACATCGCCGTAAGGTTTGTTTATATAATGTTCTTTGAATTCTTCACTTACCACTTTACGTTGTACTTCAAGGCTTTTTTTGCTGAAGGCAAGACTTAACATTCGATCGCTTTCCAACCAGAAAGCAGTTTCAAGATTTTCTGCCGGTAACTGGCAATAATAATTAGTAAGATCATTACTGGTGTAAGCATTATTCTCACCACCTGCAAGTTGCAGGGGTTCATCATAGACAGGGATATTCTTACTGCCTCCAAACATCAAGTGCTCAAACAAATGGGCAAAGCCTGTTTTTTGTGGATCTTCATCTTTGGCTCCCACATCATACAATAAATTCACTACCGCCATCGGGCTGCTTTTATCAATATGTACCAGCACCCTAAGGCCATTTTTCAATACAAATTTTTCATACTCGATCATGCGGCAAAGTTAAGGTAAGCGTACAGTGCTCCCAAGTAAGAATTGAAGTTGCTGGCTAAGAATGTTGTAGGCAAGCAATGATTTACTATAAAATACTGTCGGGTTTTATCAATAAGGAATATAGCTTTCCGTTACGTTTTATAATCAGCCTTACCCTGGTATTTGTATTCTGAAGAATATTTTTATACTGTTGAATGTTATTAGAAACGTTGTTACCCACCGCAACAAGTTCATCACCGATGACAATTCCAGCTATCGCAGCGGGCGAGTCGGCTATCACATCTACCACTGTTATCTTTCCTTCCATAACATAAATTCCCAGGCCGGTGTAAGCATAGTCAAAGGGCTCGTTGAAATGACTGTTTGGCAAAAGGTGTATTTCACGCTGCCCGTAGTTTATTACCATATTAAACCTGCGAAGTAATTCATTTCCGATAAGGCCGCCGGTAAACGGATAGGAAGTAACATTATAATCATCTTTATAAAGGTAAGTAGGGACTTTGCGAAACTTGTAAGGTCCAATCTTCACTTCTTTAACAACCGTTAACCGCATTTGTACACGGCCGCCCATTCCTTCAGCCTGTGTCATGAGTGGTTTTCGCTTCTTTAATAACACTGCACTATCCTTCACATATTGCTCGCTCATCAAAAAACAAAGGCCTGCACCGGTGTCAAAATAAAAGTTGCTATTTATTTTTTTTGCGTCCCGTATTTGTAAATATTGTATTGGAAGAGAGGTGAATAATGGCCTTAATGTGTAACCCCCCGGAGGATAACTTATTTTCCCTGGGCTGTATACAGAAATATACAAACTATCAAAGTCTATCTCCACCACATAACGACTAAAAAAGCTATAACCCAGGATGCCATCTATCTTTTCGCCATATACACTGGTGAGCACTTCATAATTATTTATATGAAAATTTAGGTGCCGAAGCGTAAGGCCGGGAAGCTTTAGTTGCTTATCAAAAACAAAATGCACTTTCTTATTTCCTCCAATGCCTGTAATGGTTGTATCTGTAGCGGTGGTGGCAATATTGAATTCTTCGCACGTGGACGAATCAAGTGAGATCCCACCGCTGCCGGTATCCAAAATAAAATTAAGGCTGTCAGGAATATTCTCATACTTGGCCCGTAGCACCATAACGCCGCCGCTATATAATTTAAATGGAAATCTTGTAACAAACCTTGATGATTCTACATTCAGGATCTCCTGGCCAAAGGAAGTAAACGGAATTAATAAAATAGCAATAAGAATTTTCAGACCGTACATATCAAGCAATAAACATTATTTAAATATAATGAACCCATTTCATTTTAGCATATTATACAAATGAATGCCTGTAATTTTGCTTACCGAAAAATAAACAGCGGTACAAGATGGAAATACAGGAATTGCTGGCAAAAGCACTCAAGTTTGAAATGCTTTCTGCAGAGGAAGGGGTTTTTTTATTCGAAAACGCTGCATTGGCAGAGCTGATGTTTGTTGCCAATGAACTCAGAAAAAAACAAGTACCACACGGAAAAGTTACCTGGCAGATAGACAGGAATGTGAACACAACAAATGTGTGTATTGCAAATTGTAAGTTTTGTAATTTTTATCGTATACCAGGCCACCCCGAGGCTTATATAACCGATATAGATACTTACAAAAAGAAGATAGAAGAAACTATTAAATATGGTGGTGACCAGTTATTGTTACAGGGAGGGCATCATCCTGATCTTGGACTTAGCTTTTATGTAAATCTTTTTAAAGAATTAAAATCTCTTTATCCCAATATTAAATTACATACACTTGGCCCACCAGAAGTTGCTCATATTACCAAGCTGGAAAAAAGTACTCACCTGGAAGTGTTGATGGCATTAAAAGAAGCTGGCATGGACAGCTTACCAGGTGCTGGCGCAGAGATATTAAATGACCGGGTGCGGAGGCTTATCAGTAAGGGGAAATGCGGTGCCCAGGAATGGCTGGACATCATGCACGAGGCCCATAAACTGCATATCACAACATCTGCTACTATGATGTTTGGTCACGTGGAAACATTAATGGAACGTTTTGAACACCTGGTAAAACTGAGGGAAGTTCAAAGCAGGAAACCAGAAGACGCCAAGGGATTTCTGGCCTTTATACCCTGGACCTTCCAGGATGCAGATACCTTACTTGCCAAGATACGTGGCGTACATAATCTTACTACTCCCGAAGAATATATTCGAATGATTGCCATGAGCCGCATCATGCTTCCAAACATTATAAACATACAGGCCAGCTGGCTTACTGTAGGAAAGCAAGTGGCGCAATTATGCCTGCAGGCGGGAGCAAATGATTTTGGCAGTATCATGATTGAAGAGAATGTGGTGAGTGCTGCGGGAGCACCGCATCGCTTCACGAGCAATAGTATACAATCTGCCATAAAAGATGCTGGCTTTGAGCCTCAGCTACGCAACCAACAATATGAATGGAGGGTAATGCCCGAAATGGAAGAGCAGGTGGTGGACTATTAAGATTTAAAAAATTGAAAAAATACTATATAAAAAAAGCCACTTTTCAGTGGCTCTTCTTCATTATAATTCCAAATCAAAAAAAATTATTTCTTCGGCATTAGCACGGCGTCAATTATATGTGTAACACCATTGCTTGAAATAACATCTGCAATGCTGACAGTTGCACCATCTATCATTACTTTGCCATCCATTATCGAAACTGTTAGTTCCTTTCCTTCCACTGTTTTTAATTTCTGGCCATCCTTCAGGTCTGCTGCTTTTAATGCTCCTGGAACTACATGGTAGGTAAGAATTTTTGTAAGATCTCCTTTCATTTCAGGCTTAAGAAGGTTATCCACTGTTCCTGCCGGCAACCTGTTAAATGCTTCGTTGGTAGGTGCAAAAACCGTAAAAGGTCCTGCGCCACTTAAAGTTTCTGCAAGGCCTGCAGCTTTTACAGCAGCTACCAGCGTAGTATGGTCTGCAGAACCTGCTGCATTTTCTACAATGTTTTTACTGGGAACCATATTAGCTCCTCCCACCATTACACCTGCCTCAGATGAGGCCATATTATCAGACTTCATAGCATCTGTCTGCATGGCATTGGTCATCGTGTCTTTTGTTTCCATACTGCTTGTTGTTGTATCAGAATTACCATTACAAGCTTGCAGGCTAATGATGATCCCAGCTGCCATTGCTACTGAAAAAAATGTTCTTTTCATAAAAAAATTAATTGTTGATTAAAAATGTTGATTGACTTAAGGATAAACACTTACGGATAAAAAAGGTTTTTGGTTTTGAACAAATACGGGAAAAATTAAAATACTATATTGGCCTCTTTAATCGCAATCTTTATCTTTGACTGATATTAAACAATGTATATGAAGTTCATCGTTTCGTCTTCAGCGCTGCTGAAACAACTGCAACAGATCAGTGGTGTAATAAATGCCAATACCGTTCTACCCATACTGGAAGATTTCCTGTTTGAAATAGAAAAAAACAAACTCACTGTAGTGGCTACTGACCTGGAAACGGTAATGAAAGTGCACCTGGATGTAGAAGCAAAAGATAGTGGCAGAGTTTGTATTCCAGGCAAAATCCTGCTGGACTCTTTAAAGAATATTGCAGAACAGCCTCTGACTTTTAATATCGATAAAAACTTTGCGGTAGAGATTACGTCTGACAATGGAAAATATAAAGTGATGGGAGAAAATCCCGACAATTTTCCGAAAGAGCCTGCTGCAGATGACGCCAACAGCTTCACCATGACCTCTTCAGCACTGGTTACGGCAATCAATAAAACATTGTTTGCTGTAAGCAGCGACGATCTTAGACCTGCCATGACAGGGGTTTATTTTGAAATGGATAAAAATGGAATCAGTTTCGTGGCTACAGACGCACACCGGCTTGTGAAATATACTCGTACAGATGTGAGTGCTCCCGAAAAGCATTCTTTTATCGTTCCAAAAAAGCCTTTGAATCTGCTGAAATCTGCTTTACCAGATAATGAAGATGAGCTGAATATCTCTTACAATAGCAACCACCTTTTTGTAAAGCATGGGGGTACAGAATTGGTTTGTCGGCTCATTGATGCCCGCTTTCCCGATTACAAAGTTGTTATTCCTGTAGACAATCCATATAAAATGATCGTGAGCCGCAGCGACTTCCAGGGTGCATTGCGCAGGGTAAGTGTTTTCAGTAATAAAAGCACCAACCAGGTTGCACTAAGTATCAGCGGTAGCCAGTTACAGCTTGCTTCACAGGATGTTGATTTTAGTTTTGAAGGAAATGAACGCATGGCCTGCCAGTACGATGGCGAAGACCTTCAGATAGCTTTTAATGCCAAATTTTTAATAGAAATGCTTAGTGGTGCCAGTACAGAAGAAATTGTAATGGAATTAAGTACATCCACAAAAGCCGGTATCGTAAAACCTTCTGAACAAGAAGAAAATGAAGAATTACTGATGCTGGTGATGCCACTTATGCTGAATAATTAAAAATTATTTTTTTAATACCCTACCCTTGGTACTGAAAACTTTTGATAACTACTTTTCTGCCAATATCACGCTCACAAGGCTACAGGATGCAGGCATCCATTGTTATTTGAAAGATGAATACACTGTAACCATTGACCCCATATTAAGCAATGCCATCGGGGGAATTAAACTGGATGTAGATGAACGGGATGTTGAAGCGGCCAGGCAATTGCTTGCTGCTTTTGATGAAGAATTTCTTAGGTCTGCAACCTGCCCGCAATGTGGTAAACATGAAATAACATTGGTTCCCAAGGCAGGAACGTCCAATACACTTACAGCCATCCTCACATGGCTTTTTGCAAGCTATGCGGTATCGGTAGAAAATGTATACCAATGCACAAGCTGTGGATACGAAAGCAAAACCCTTCCTGAAAATTTATCGGCCTGGAATTAAAATCTTTTATTTTTACGCCATGATAAAAATGGCCTACATACCTGCAAGATATGCAGCTACCAGGTTTCCTTTTAAACTAATGCAGCTACTTGGCAATAAAACGGTGATTCGCCATACCTATGACAACACTGTTGCCACCTCTTTATTTGATGATGTAGTAGTGGTTACAGATCATGAATTAATTTACAACGAGATAAAAGATCACGGTGGTAAAGTGGTTATGAGCATTCGCAATCATGAAAGCGGCAGCGACCGGATTGCTGAAGCTATTGAAAGCCTGGATGTAGATGTTGTAGTGAACGTACAGGGGGACGAGCCGTTCGTTTCAGCCACACAATTGTCTGCGTTACTTGATGTTTTTGAAACAGATGAAACTAAAAAAGTACAGGTAGCCTCGTTGATGAAAAAGATCACGGATGATTCGATGATACAAAATCCCAATATTGTAAAAGTAGTTGCAGGGGCTAACGGCGACGCATTGTATTTTAGCAGGGAAGCTATTCCTTACAATCGTAGCGGATCTGCTTTATTTTTCGAGCATATCGGTGTATATGCTTATAGAAAAGATGCATTATTATTATTTACAAAACTACCAGCATCCGCATTGGAGAAAACAGAGATGCTGGAACAGCTTCGTTATCTTGAAAACGGCATTCATATCAGGATGATTGAAACAGATAAATCCGCCATTAAAATTGATATGCCTGCTGACTTGCAAAAAGCAACAGAATATCTTTTATCATTACAACCTAAATAAACCGGCATGCAAAGTTTATACGACGTAAGCACTTACAACTTAATTAAAGAACGCATCAATAAATTGGCGCCACAATCCGAAGCGCAATGGGGCAAGATGGATGTAGCGCAGATGCTAACGCATTGTCAACGAATCTTTGGAGTTCCTTTGAGTGAAAAAAAATTGCCCCGTATGCTAATGGGATTGCTTATTGGCTGGGCATTTAAATCAAAGCTTTATAATGAGGTGCCCTGGAAAAAAAATCTACCTACTGCTCCTTCATTCAGGATAACTGATAGCCGTGAATTTGAAAATGAAAAACAAATTCTATTAGAACTCGTGGAGAAATTTTATACTGCCGGCCCAACTGGCATCAGTAAATATCCGCACCCGCTTTTTGGATCGCTAACACCCGAACAATGGGGCCAGAGCATGTACAAGCATATTGATCATCACCTGCAACAGTTTGGAGTATAATAGAACTTACTTCACTGAATGCAACCGTTGTGCAGCTTCCAGTAAAGTACCTTCATTTTTTGCGAAACAAAACCGGACTACCTGGTGCTGTTCTGCCTTTTTATAAAATGCTGACACTGGGATTGTCGCTACTCCATTTTCCCTGATCAGTCTTTCTGCAAATGTTTGTTCATCTTCATCACTGATACCTGCATAACTGTACAACTGGAAATAACTTCCGTAAGAAGTGAATGGTTTAAAAGGAGTAGCTTTCATTTGTTCCAGAAAGAAATCTCTTTTCTGCTGCAGAAATTTCCCCAGTTGCAGGTATTCTTTTTCTTCCTGGATGAATGCTGCCAAAGCATACTGCACCGGCGCATTACAGGTAAAACAATTGAACTGGTGTACTTTCCTGAACTCTTTCATCCATTGGGCGGGCGCTATGCAATAACCCATTTTCCAACCAGTGCAATGATAAACTTTGCCAAAAGAAAAACATATAAAACTACGTTCGTAGAGGTCAGGATATTTTAATAGGGATAGATGCTTTTTATCATCAAAAATAATATGCTCATACACTTCATCACTAATGATAAATATACCTGTGCCAGCCACTATTTTTTGTAAAACAATGATATCATCTTCAGTAAGCACATAACCGCTTGGATTGTGCGGCGAGTTAATGATTATGGCTTTGGTTCTGGAGTTAACCTTTGTTTTTACAAGGTCCCAGTCTATTGCATAAGTTGGAAATATCAATGAAACTGGAACGGCTATGCCACCATTTATTTCAATATTAGGAATATAGCTATCATAAGCCGGCTCAAAAACAATGACTTCATCGCCTGGCTGAATAATAGCTGTAAGTGCTGTGTAGATTGCGTAGGTTCCGCCTGGCGTGATTGTTATTTCCGTTTCAGCATCAAGGTTTGACTCGTACAACTTCATTACTTTTTCTGCGATCGATTTTCTTAATGCAGGTAAACCATTCATGTGTACGTATTGGTTCTGTCCTTTTTGCATTGCCTGGTTTACCAGTTCAACCAGCTTTGCACTCATCGGAAAATCCGGGAAGCCCTGCCCAAGGTTTATAGCATTATTCTCTTGTGCTAACACACTCATCGTAGTAAAAATAGTTGTGCCTGCATGAGGCAACTTACTTTGAATAGAAGGTTTCAAGGAAATAACGCTTGATGAGCGTCAAAAATAAGGGTTTATGAAATATTGAAGCGTTGGGCAGCCAGTTTGGAAACCACCGGTTGCCGCATGTTAATAACTTTTGCCCTGATCTTTTTTCTGCTTTTTGCAAATAAAATAATAAGTGGAAGGCACCATGCAAAACGGGACATTAAAAGTGTAAGTGAATGAAATAGGGTGAGATTTTTGGCAGGCACTTCATTGACAGGACCTATTTCTGCTAGCTGCCCAATGCCAAAAGCATAATCGAGGTTAGTATAAATCTTTGGATCGTAATACTGCTTTAAATTATCAGACTGCCCTTTCCAGTTCTGGTGAAGCCGGGCATCAACAGTCATATCAGGTTCCTGGTTGGCGTCTGCAAAATACCATTGCTTATTGAATTTTGCTTCCATAGCATAATGGTGAGGGAAACCAACTTTACGGTAATCAATATTCTTTCTTTTCAACAGCTCCATCATTACAATGGATTGTTGAGAACAGGCACCATCCGCTCTTTGCATAATGTCATTAGGTTTAACCAGGCAGGCCAACCCTCTCCCGAAAATTTTTTCTGATACAGAAGCTACCCAGTTTTCATTTAATTTATAATGTGAAAAGCCATGGAAAAACCGTTTTGCGATTATATTTTCTACCAATAAAAGGTATTCGGGATGATTGCTGCTGATATTTTTAGTGGAAGCTAAACTATCAGTATATGCTGCTAATTTTTCTATACTGGATAGCCTCAACAGACTAACATCAAATTCTTCTGCTGGTCTTCTTTCATTGTGATAGTTTATATCTACATTAAAAAAATTGGGCACCAGTAATAATAATGCCGCTAAAGGCAATATCCATTTTTGCATCAGTTCTTTTGTTGGGGGGTTACAAAAACATATGCGGTTGATAACAAGTCATTAACGGAATGTGAGAGATCTTATTGCATTTTACGTTGAATGCGGGGCGTTAAAGATATTTTTCCCCTTTATTTCTTTTAATATCTGCTACATATTGCTTTACTTCCTGTTCTTTATCTTTTTTGCAGATGAGTAGTACGTCTTTGGTATCTACAATGACAAAATCATCCATTCCCTGCAGCAGTACCAGTTTTTTATTATCAGCATGCACCATATTACGGGTTCCGTCAATGATCACCACGTTAGTACCTGCCACAGCATTCTCAAGAAAATCTTTATCAAAATTTTCATACGCACTAGCCCAGGTACCCAGGTCGCTCCAGCCAAAAGAAGCAGGTATCACATATACATTATCAGCTTTTTCCATGATGCCATAATCAATAGAAATATTGATGCACTGAGGGTAGATCCTGTCAATAGCATCAACTTCTTTTTTTGTATTGTAGCGATTTTTTTCAGCATCAAAAACTTCATGCATTTCAGGCAGGAATTTTTCAAATGCTTTGATGATATTCTTTACTTCCCAAACAAAGATGCCTGCATTCCATAAAAAATCGCCACTGGCCACAAAGGTGTTCGCCAGGTCAGTATCAGGTTTTTCAGTAAAGGTTTTTACTTTAAACACATTTTCACTTACTGCATACGGCTCATATTGGATATAACCATACCCCGTGTTTGGATTTGTAGGTTTTACACCTAATGTTACCAGGGCTTTTATATGCGAGGTAAAATGTAATGCATCGAGGCATATTTTTTTAAATGCCGCTGCATCACTGATGATATGATCTGCCGGGGCACAAATTAAATTTGCATTAGGGTTTAATGCATGAAGTTTATAAGATACATATGCAATGCATGGTGCCGTATTTTTCCTGGAAGGCTCGCAGAGGATATTCTCTGGTTTTATTTCAGGTAATTGTTTCAAGACAATGTCCTTGTATTGGGCCGAGGTAACTATATAAATATTATCCGCATCAATAAAACTTGCAAACCTGTCATAAGTAGCTTGGATCAGTGTGCGTCCGGTATTCAATATATCAAGAAATTGTTTAGGATAATTGGTTCTGCTCATGGGCCAAAACCTGCTTCCTATACCACCAGCCATTATTGCTACGTAATGATTTTTACTCATATTATATTCCCCATTTTTGCCGGGCTGGTATTATTGATTACAAAATTCCTTCTTTTACCAATGCATGTACATGGATGATACCTGCATACAAACCGTTATTTAAAACAAGCAACTGGCTTATTTTATTTTCCTGCATCATTTCCATGGCTTCAGCGGCCATTGCATCTGCAGAAATTTGCTTTGGATGCGGGCTCATAATATCCGCTGCATTTAAATGACCAAATGTTTCATACTTTTCAAGCATTCTTCTGATATCCCCATCGGTTATGATTCCAGCAATATTATTCCCTTCATCTAGTACAGCCACTGCTCCCAATCGCTTCCTCGTTATTTCTATGATGATATCTTTGATACCAGTTCCAACGCTTACCACTGGTTTTTCCTGGCCAGTAAGCAAGTCATGCACCCTTAAATAAAGCTTTTTACCCAGCACACCTCCGGGGTGAAAACGGGCAAAATCGCCCGACTTAAAATCTTTGGTTTCCATCAGGCAAATTGCTAATGCATCCCCCATTACCATCTGGGCTGTGGTACTTGTTGTAGGAGCCAGGTTATTAGGACAGGCCTCCTGGTCTACTGTGCTATTAATAACTATATCGCTATGTAGTGCCAGGTAAGATTGCATATTTCCTACGACCGCAATAAGCATGTTACCAAAATTTTTAACCAGCGGTGCAAGCACTTTTATCTCAGGACTATCACCGCTTTTACTTATCACCATTACAATATCATCCTGCTGTATCATACCAAGGTCGCCATGAATGGCATCTGCTGCATGCATAAACAATGAAGGAGTACCTGTACTATTCATTGTAGCCACTATCTTTTGGGCAATGATGGCACTTTTACCAATACCACTTATTACCAGCCTTCCTTTGCAGGATGCAATCAGAGCTACTGCATTCTCAAAATCGTCGTTAATATATGATGTAAGCGCTGCAATGGAACTGGCTTGTAGCGCTATACTTCGCCGTGCAGATGATATAACAGGATTAGGCTTCATGCAAATGTTAGAACGGGCGCAAACCTACTTTAATTAAGGCATAATGCAAAACACCTTTACCATCTGAATAATTTAGATTAAAATAGTTTTGCAAACAATTCAAAATGCTTATCTTAATAAGCTGGTAAAGCTTCGTTAAAAAACCTTAGAAGAAAATATACAGGTACTTGTTTCGTTTCTCATTCCAGTATGATTAGGTTAACTTCGCTCCCCTTTATGAAAAATCATTTAATAAAATCATACATAAATTCTTTTATGTTTTAGTGTAATATATTATGGCTACTTCTACCAAATCTCCTGCGACTGCCAAAAAAAAGGCAACAAAAAAAACGAATACTGTTTCCCCTGATTCATTATCAACACATTTACAAGAACATTTTGGATTTGATAAATTCAAATTTCCACAGGAAGAGATAATACAATCCTTACTTTCTGGAAAAGACAGCTTTGTGATAATGCCTACGGGTGGAGGCAAAAGCCTTTGTTACCAGTTACCGGCACTTATGAGTCCGGGGGTTGCCATCATTGTTTCTCCCTTGATAGCCTTAATGAAAAACCAGGTAGACCTGGTACGCAGCTATAGTAGTAAGGATGATGTGGCACATTTTTTAAATAGCACACTTAACAAAGGACAACAGAAACAGGTGAAAGATGATTTAGCCGACGGAAAGACCAAATTGCTATATGTGGCACCCGAAACGCTTACCAAAGAAGATAATATTGCGTTCTTTAAAAGCCTGGATATATCTTTTTTTGCAGTGGATGAGGCACATTGTATTTCTGAGTGGGGACATGATTTCCGTCCGGAATATCGCCGCCTGAAAGAAATGATGGATATGATCAATCCGGCTGTTGCCATCATTGCACTTACTGCCACCGCTACCCCAAAAGTTCAAAGCGATATCTTAAAGAATCTTGGTCTCAGAAATCCTGAAATATTTATTTCATCTTTTAACCGGCCAAATCTTAGTTACGAAGTTTTACCTAAAGTAAATAAAGAACAAACAAATAAAAGCATCGTACGCTTTATCCAATTAAATAAAAACAAAAGCGGTATCATTTATACACTCAATAGGAAAACAACCGAGGAACTGGCAGCTATGCTGATGGCAAATGGTATAAAGGCGGTAGCCTACCATGCCGGACTTGACAGTAAACTAAGGGCTACACGGCAAGACCAGTTCCTGAATGAAGATGTTCATGTAATTGTTGCCACTATTGCTTTTGGAATGGGTATTGACAAACCAGATGTGCGTTTCGTAATTCATTACAACATCCCAAAGTCAATAGAAAATTATTACCAGGAAACCGGCCGTGGCGGAAGGGATGGCATGGAAGGAAAATGTATCTTATATTATTCTCATAAAGATGTAGCCAAGCTTGAACACCTCATGCGGGATAAGCCACTAAGTGAAAGAGAAGTGGGTGCACAGTTAATTAATGAAACCGTTTCTTACGCTGAAAGCAGTGTGTGCCGACGAAAAACATTACTGTACTATTTCGGGGAAGAATTTGACGATAGTAAAAGCTGCGGCCATTGCGACAATTGCCTGCATCCTAAAGAAAAAATAGAAGCCAAAGTCGAAGCTGCTATTGCTCTCCAGGCTGTAAAGGAATTGGGTGAACAATTTGCGATAGAATACGTAATCCTGGTGATAACAGGTAAGGCAACGCCGCAGGTACAGATGTATCGCCATGATGCATTGAGTGCATTTGCTTCCGGCAATGATAAAGAACCGCATTACTGGAGTAGCCTGATCAGGCAATTATTACTTCAGGGAATTTTGGAAAAAGATATTGTGGAATATGGTGTGCTAAAAATCACAAAAGCTGGGCATGCATTCCTGAAAAAACCAACTTCATTTAAAATTGCATTAAATAATCTTTTTGAAGATGCAAATGAAGATGACGAGGAATCTGAAGCAGCAGCAGCGGCAGGCGTTGCAGATGACAAACTCCTGGAAGAATTAAAAAAAATCCGCAAGAAAGTAGCTTCAGAAAAAAACCTTCCTCCTTTTGTTATATTTCTCGAAAGTTCTTTGGAAGATATGGCAACAATGTTTCCAACGAGCATGCCCGAGCTTGAGAAGATCAGTGGAGTAAGTAAGGGAAAAGCTATGCGTTATGGCAAGCCATTCCTTGAC
>JBDSEE010000141.1:0-2924 GCA_039920245.1 Ferruginibacter sp. | reverse complement strand
GGACCAAACAATTCTTCACACATGGTAACATATTGCGGATTGGTTGTTTCAATAACGGTTGGTTCAATAAAGAATCCTTCTGTTTTATCGCACTTACCGCCTACCCAAATCTTTGCTTCACTTCCTTTTTTACGGGCATTTTTTATATATCTTTCTAATTTGTCAAAACTTTTTTCATCAATAACTGCGTTTACAAAATTTGTAAAGTTTTCCACTGTCCCCATCTTCATGGTCTTAATTTCTGCTACTAATTTTTTCTTTACTTCTGCTGCAATATTTGATGGAATATATGCTCGTGATGCTGCTGAACATTTTTGTCCCTGGTATTCAAATGCGCCACGGGCAAGTGCTGTAACTACTACATCAGGATTTGCAGATTTATGTGCAACCACAAAATCCTTTCCGCCGGTCTCTCCTACTATTCTTGGATATGATTTATAAATGCCTGCATTCTTGCCGATGGTTTCCCACATGCCATTGAATACACCTGTGCTACCAGTAAAATGTATGCCTGCAAAATCAGGATGATTGAAGATTACTTCGCCCATGGTAGGGCCATCTATAAAAACAAGGTTTATAACTCCTGCAGGAAGTCCGGCTTCAAGCATTACACGCATGAACATTTGTGCGCTATATACCTGTGTGTTGGCACATTTCCAGACAACAACATTACCGCACATAGCAGCGCTCGTGGGTAGATTACCACCAATGGCAGTAAAATTAAATGGCGTTAAAGCGAATACAAATCCTTCAAGCGGACGGTACTCAAGTCGATTGTAAACGCCCGGTCCACTGATAGGTTGCTTGCGATAAATATCACTGAGAAAATGGACATTAAATCGTAAAAAATCTATGAGCTCACATGCTGCATCTATCTCTGCCTGGAAAGCATTCTTGCTTTGTCCCAGCATGGTTGTAGCATTAATATAAGGCCGGTACTTTGTTGCCAGCAAATCTGCTGCTTTCAGGAAAATATTCGCCCTGTTTTCCCAGCTCATATTGGCCCATTTATCTTTTGCTTTAAGTGCTGCATTTATGGCTTTCTTTACATGCGTTGCATCACCTGCATGAAACTTACCTAACACATGTGCATGCTCATGCGGGGGACGTATGTCAATCGTTTTGTTTGTACGAACTTCATCCGCACCGATGTACATGGGTACGTCTGCCTTACTTTCTTTTAAATTTTTAAGTGCAGCTTTTAAGGCAAGTTTTTCAGGGCTGCCTGGTGCATAACCAAGTACAGGTTCGTTAACTGGGATTGGGTAATAAAAATCTCCGAAACTCATAAAATTGATTTGATGATTTGAAAATTTGATGATTTGAAAATGATATTCAAATCATGGCTTTAATCCTGATTTCGATGACGCAATTATTTTTGACAAAACACGTATTATAGATGCACACTCATTCAATAATAAATCGCAGTTTTCGTAATTATCAGATTGTTTGCAAAGTAATAACCAATATTCTGTTTCATCTGCTTCTTTCGCCGCTATTTTCATTTTATGTATAAAATCTACCTTACTTTCTGCATTTTGAGCTTCTCTTACATTAGCGCCAATACTTGTTCCTGATTTTAATAATTGGCGTGCAATTACAAATTTTTTATTGATTTCTAATATTTCTAAATATTTAATTATGTTCAATGCAAAATTGAAAGTGAGATCTACTATTAGATTTTTTTCCTTGTTGCTTTGCATAAATGAAGTTGATTAACAATCCTAAATTATTAAAAATCCACTCATTACCAAATCTCCAAATTACCAAATTAGTCACTCTCCTTCTCGCTCATCAAATAAGCCTTCACAAAACCATCAAGCTCTCCATCCATAACCGGCCCTACATTGCCCACCTCGTAATCTGTGCGGTGGTCTTTAATCATTTTGTATGGGTGAAAAACATAACTCCTTATCTGGCTGCCCCACTCTATCTTTTTCTTTTTACTATTACTTTCATCCCGAAGCTCATTTCGCTTTTGAATTTCTATTTCGTACAAACGACTCTTTAGCATTTGCATGGCCAGTTCACGATTTCCTAACTGGCTCCTGTCCTGCTGGCACACTACAACTATGCCCGTAGGAATATGCGTAAGCTGCACTTTTGTTTCCACTTTATTTACATTCTGTCCGCCGGCGCCACCGCTACGGCTGGTTTCCATTTTTACATCAGCAGGGTTAATTTCAATTTTGATAGTATCGTCTATCAAAGGATAAACATTTATGCTGGCAAAAGAAGTATGCCTGCGTGCATTACTGTCAAAAGGAGAAATGCGAACGAGGCGATGCACACCACTTTCTGATTTACTAAAACCATAGGCAAAAGGCCCATCAAACTGGAACGTACAGGATTTTATACCTGCACCATCGCCCCATTGCCAGTCAATTTCTGTAACAGCCCAACCTTGTTTTTCTGCATACATGCGATACATGCGGGCAAGCATCTCGGCCCAGTCTTGGCTTTCTGTACCTCCAGCCCCGCTATTGATTTCTATAACAGCAGGCAAAGCATCTTCAGGTTCATTTAAAGTACTTTTGAATTCTGCCTCTTCAATAAGTTGATTAGCATTTTTGTATGCTTCTTTTACTTCTTCTTCTAATGGTTCGCCTTCTTTCCAAAAATCAAAAAGCACAGCAAAATCTTCTACAGCCATTTCCACAGCGTAAAACATGTTTACCCAATACTCGTTAACTTTTGTGTCTTTTAAAATGGAAGTAGCACGTACATTATCATCCCAAAAACCTGGAGAAAGTGAAAGCTGTTTGTCTTGTTCAATTTTGGATTCACGGTTATCTAGGTCAAAGAAATCTCCTCAACACCGTTGTGCGGTCTCTCAGAGCCTTAAGTTGTTCTATTGTCATGGGCGCAAAGGTAATTGAATATGATTTCCCTTCTCTAAAAACAAAGTCCGCTCTTTGAACGGA
>JBDSEE010000140.1:0-42181 GCA_039920245.1 Ferruginibacter sp. | reverse complement strand
TGTAAGTATTCAAATTGGAGCATTTGGCGTATTTGGTTATATATTTTGTGGTATCATGCTTGCCGCAATAATGCTATGCTATGCAGAAATTGGAAGCCGTGTTACAACCACCGGTGGTAGTTATGCTTACGTGGAGGCAGCATTTGGAGATTTTGGAGGTTTCATAATTAATTGGCTGTTCTTTTTTGGCTGGAGTATTTTAGGGGATGCTGCACTGATGAATATTGTTGCTGATTCATTGGCAGTAATTTTTCCGGCATTCTCAAATCCATGGATACGGGGGCTATTCTTTTTTGTACTGATAGGTTTTATGGTATTAATTAATGTACGTGGTGCAAAGCAGGGAATAGGTTTTGTAAAATTTATTACCATCATAAAATTATTGCCGCTACTTGGTATTATCCTCTTTGGTTTCTCCCAGGTCAGATCCGCACATTTGCATTGGGATCATTTACCATCCCTCAAAACATTTGGCGACACTGCACTTATTTTATTTTTTGCCTTTGCTGGTTTTGAAACTGCATTAAATGTGAGTGGTGAAATCAAAAACCCAAAACGAACCATTCCGAATGGCATTTTGCTTGGAGGAGTAGTAGTTCTTATCCTTTATTTATTGTTGCAAACTGTAACGCAAGGCGTACTAGGTTTACAAATGATAGCAGTAAAAGATGCACCACTGGCTGCAGTAGCCGAAAAAATTGTGGGGCCGGTAGGTGGCACCATACTACTAATTACTGCAGCAATATCCTGCTTTGGTGCCGTAAGTGGCGATGTATTGTCAACTCCCCGTATGTTATTTGCAGGGGCAAATGACGGATTGTTTCCAAAGTTCCTGGGCAAGGTTCACTCAAAATATGCAACGCCTTATTGGGCAATTATAATTTTTGCCGGGCTGATCTTCATACTTTCTATTTCTGGTGGGTTTAAGCAACTAGCTGTATTGGCAAGTGCTGCCATTCTACTTATTTACCTGGCAGTTATTTTAGCAATGCTTAAGTTAAGAATGATTAAACAGGGCACTTCAGAAAAAACATTCAGAGCGCCGGGTGGACTTGTAACTCCTCTTATTGGAATTAGTGCCATTGCATGGTTGCTCACCAGTTTAAGCAAATGGGAAATGCTTTCAACAATAATTTTTATAGCAGCAATATGTTTGATCTATTTTATCATGAAGCAATTTAAAAAAGGACGAGATATAACAGCGATAGCAAGTGGGATTGTATAACATGGAAACATTGGAAACTATTTCATCACTAAGCCTTTTTGCAGAATTGAAGAACCAAGTATGGAGCAAAGCGAAATCCCGGTAGTTTTCTGGATTACAACTATAAAACCCAACAAGAAATGGATGTACACCATCACTCGCACCCTACACATGGAAAGAAATCCTGGAAAGATTATTTCTGGGAATTTTTAATGTTATTCCTCGCCGTGTTTTGTGGTTTTTTAGCGGAGTATCAGTTAGAACATAAAATTGAAAAAGACAGGGAAAAGGTTTATGTTCAAAACCTGCTGGAAGATTTGAAAGCCGATACGGCCATCTATAACGATTACACAAGAAATAATAAAGTTCTTTTCGGATCTATAGACACATTGATAAAACTTATAAAGAGCCCTGAAAGAAAACAACATATTGCTAAACTTGCTTTTACGGCAAGAATGATATTGCCCAAATACAAGCCGCTTTATACGACAGACCGTACCTACGAGCAAATGAAAAGCTCCGGTGCTTTGAGGCTTATCAGGGATAAAGAAGTATCCAATAGTGTGTCTCTATATTATTACTCAGTTATTGAATTAAAAAAATACAATGATGCAGCTTTTACATGGGGTTCAGATTATGGAAAGGCGATGGGAAAAATATTTGATGCAGAATTACTTCTGAAAATAATAAAAGAGAAAAAAGAACAGCCTGCTTTTGCATCTGATTTACTTACCGAAGATAGAAGTACGCTAAACGAATTAATTACCAGTGCGCAATATCTGTACGGTTCATTTTTACTGGCAGAAAAGATTGGCAACGAGAGGAACATTGCAGCACAAAAATTAATTGAATTAATCAAAAAAGAATATCTTTTAGAAAATGAGTGAACAACGGAATAACCAATGGAAGAGCAAAATGCTTCGATTTCTTTTATATCTCGCCTTAGGGTTTCTATGTGCTTTTTTATACCGTCAATTTAAAAATTAAATGAACCAAAAAGAAGATTCGACCTCGGGAGAGGGAGCCGAACCGAAAGAAGTGCCTCAAGAATAACCATTAATAAAAGAACTGGCAGATGAAACAACCCTCCTTAACGGATAGGCAGGTTTATCTGGCGAAACTGTTTCCGTATTGAACAACCATCAAGTAACATCCAACAACCATTAAATGAAGATAACATGGAAGTACATCAGCACACCCACCCAACCCACGGCAAAAAAACCTGGAAAGATTATTTCTGGGAGTTTTTAATGTTGTTCCTGGCTGTGTTCTGCGGTTTTTTGGCAGAGTATCAATTAGAGCATGTGATAGAACAGCAACGAGAAAAACAATATATACAATCTTATATTGAAGATTTGAAAATTGATATTGATGCTATCAATACAAATTTACTTTTTCAAAATAAAAGACGGGCTCAATTGGATTCATTGAATTATTTACTAAGTGAACAGAAAATAAAAGGGTATGAAAATGAGCTCTACTACCTGGGAAGAATTCTTGTTAGAACAACCCGTTTTCAAAGTAATGACAGAACTATTACTCAATTAAAAAACTCTGGATCATTACGGTTGATTAGAAATGAAGATGCAGCAGATAGTATAATTTCTTATCAAAAATTGGTAGACTATATAATTCAAAATCAAGACGATGAGCGAATAGAAAGAAGAGCAGTAGATCCCATACTTGCACACATGTTTAATCCCTTTGTATTTAATAAAATGCTGGATGAGTTTAATAACGTCAATAAACCCACCGATAATCCAGCATTAAGATCTTATGATGTTTCTGTTCAACAAGACCTTGCTTATAGTATTAACCAAATCAAAGGAAGTAATATTATCATAACTACCAGGCTTAACTCATTAAATGAAAAAGCAAAAAATATAATCGGCTTTTTAAAAAGAGAATATTATTTAGAAAAAGAATAAACACATGGAAGTACACCATCATTCACATCCTGCCTCAGGCGGCTCACACGGCAAAAAAACGTGGAAAGATTATTTCTGGGAGTTCTTAATGTTGTTCCTGGCTGTGTTCTGCGGCTTTTTGGCTGAATATCAATTAGAGCATGTTATAGAACAGCAACGAGAAAAACAATATTTACAGTCATTAGTAGCCGACCTTAAGAGCGACCAGGAGGTTTTAATAAAACATACCCTTCATGTAAAAAAAGGGATTGCTATGATGGATAGCATGATCACAATCTTAAATACGCCTTCCCAAATTACCGACAATACGGGCAGGTTGTATTACCTGGCCAGGCTTGCCCCAAGGTTAACTCCCTTATCTAATAACAACAGGACTTTTGAACAACTAAAAAACTCGGGAAACTTCCGGCTTATCAGGAACCTTAGCACATCTAATAAAATTATGACCTATTATGAAAAATTCCCCTTGATACGATTACTCGAATCAATCAATGAAACCGAATTTACAGAGTATAAAAAAGTGGCTTCAAAAATTTTTGATCCTGCTGTCTTAGTGCATATGGAAGGAAAAAATGACGAGATAAAAAGGATACACAATAATCCCTCGTTACGCTCAACGGATAATGAGTTACTGCAGGAGCTCTCCGTGTATGCAGTTTATATGCACGGCACAAAAAAAGGAATACTTGGTAATGATGAAGCATTAAAAATTGCTGGGGCTGAATTGATTGGCTATCTGCAAAAAGAATATCACCTGGAATAAAATGAGCGAAGAAAAAAATATTATAGTTATTAATTATTTCGTGCAAAAATAAAAGCTAAACAAAAAACATGGAAGAGAATACCCCACCACACACACTTAGAAGAAAAAAACCGACTCATTATTTCTGGGCATCTTTAATGTTATTTTCTCTGCTTCTGAATTCATTTGTAATTTCTGCCCAGGTACAGGTAAGCAAAGAACCACGGCATAAAAAAATACTGGAGAATAAATATATCCGCCTGTTAGATGTCAGGATCCGGCCAGGTGATACTACCCAATTTCATATCCACTCAACCCCCTCTCTATTTTTACAGTTCACCAACACAAACGTATGTATACAAATAAAAGGGCAAGACTGGAAAAGATCTCAAAATATAGCCGGTAGTGCATCCTATCGCTCCTTTTTGAATGATACACTGGTTCACCGGGTGAGCAATTGTGATACGGAGCCTTTCCATGTTATTGCGATAGAAATGCTATCTTCTTATAATAGCAAAGGGCTCTTTGTCCCTTTAACTTTTACACAATTATTTGAAAATGAAAAGGCTGTCGCCTACCAGATAACGGATTCCTCATTTACAAAACATTTCATCAGCGGCCGGGGCCCTCTTGTTGCAGAGTTGGTACAAGGAAATGAAATATTATTACATGACAGCAAAAGAAAAAAATCAACTTCAATAAAAAATGGCGGGTATCTTTTCATCCCGCCCGGCAGTTCCTTTTATTTCTCTGCAAAAGAAAATGAAAAAATAAACCTTGTGTTATTTGAAATTAAGTAATGAAAATAAACTTTAAAAATGAAACTAAAATTTGTTACGGCTTTGCTTTGTTTGTTTTTTGTTACCGCCAATGCTCAGCAAGCCTATTATCCTGATACTGACTGGCAGGTAAAAAAAACTGCGGAACTAAAGATGAATCAGCAATTGCTGGATAGTGCTGTAAGCCTTGCCCTGAAAAGCGAAAATAAAGTAGAAAGGGATTTACGCATTGCCAACATGAAAGCATATGCAAGTGAGCCGGGTTATAAAATCATGGGCCCCATGAAACAAAGAGGCGGGCCTGCCGGGCTTGTCATTAAAAATGGCTACATCGTAGCGCAATGGGGCGATATCAACCGGGTGGATATGACGTTTAGTGCAACAAAAAGTTATCTCTCCACCATTGCGGGTTTGGCAGTTGATAATGGCTTGATAAAAAATGTAACAGATAAAGTAAGTGGTTATGTATGGGATGATTCATTTGAAGGTGAGCACAATTCAAAAATTAGTTGGGATAATTTGCTAACGCAATCTTCTGATTGGAGCGGCAGTCTTTTTGGTTTACAAGATTGGGCAGACAGGCCGCCAAAAGAAGGTGCCATTGATGATTGGAAAAACAGGAAGTTAGTTGAGCCGGGAACCGTGTTTGAATACAATGATGTTCGTGTAAATCTTTTATCCTATTCACTGCTACAGGTGTGGCGCAAACCATTACCCATTGTTTTGAAAGAAAAAATTATGGATCCGATTGGTGCTTCTACTACATGGCGATGGTACGGCTATGAAAACTCATTTGTAAATATGGATGGTTTGATGATGCAATCAGTAAGTGGTGGCGGGCATCATGGTGGGGGTATATTTATTAATACGCTCGACCAGGCAAGGTTTGGGTTATTGTTTTTAAGAAACGGTAAATGGAAAGATCAACAATTGGTGTCTGAAAAATGGGTGAATGCTGTACAACAATCTTCCGTTCCTAATAAAAACTATGGCTATATGTGGTGGATAAATGCGGATAAAAAATGGAAGGACGTTTCAGCAAAAGTTTACTCTGCACAGGGCTTTGGTGGCAATTATATTATCATTGACAAAGAACATGATTTAGTTGTTGTGGCCCGCTGGATGGCTGATGATAAAGTTGGCGATCTGCTGAGCCTAATTATAAAATCAATAGAAAATAAATAAAATATTTATTGAAGGAATCTTAATGGGAATAAATTTTATGCTCTACCGAATAAATTAGTGATAGATGTGTTGAAAAAATATAACATGATAAAATGAAAAAATATTCACTCCTTCTTATTGCTATTTCAATTTCAGCTTTGCTGAATGCCCAGAAGCCGCTAAAAAAAAGCCAGGATGCGATACAGCAAACCGTTGTAAAAATGTTCGATGCATTATCCAACCGGGATTCTATCAGCTTAAAGAATTATTGTTCCGCTGATATTACATTATATGAATATGGTCAGGTCTGGAATATTGATACACTTATCCTGAAAGCCATTACACTAAACCAGGCAGCAGATTTTAAACGTACCAACACTTTTGATTTCCTCAATACCATTACTGATAAAACAATTGCATGGGTTACCTATTATCTTGAATCAACAATAACCAGGGAAGGCAAACATGTAAATATTCAATGGTTGGAAACAGTAGTTTTAGTTAAAGAAAGAAATCAGTGGAAAGTAAAACATCTGCATTCAACACTTATCAAACGGAGTTAAAAGCCTGCAGCAATAAGTTTCAGTAATATAATCAGCATAAAGGTTATGAAAAAAACACTACTCTCTCTTCTCCTCGTTTGCCTTTTAGCAACTCCTGCTTTTTCACAAAAGCTGATGGTTGATTCAATACTGCAAAAAATTGCTATTGAGAAAAACGAAGACAGAAAAGTTGATTTAATCGTCAGTCTCTTCTTAACCGGGTTAGACAAAGATCCACATCTCACTATTGCGACTGGTCAGGCACTGCTTAAACAGGGGTTGAAAAACAACGACCAAATAAAAAAAGCAGGGGCTTATTGCATTTTGGGAACAGGCTTGCGGGTTAGCGGCAATCCTATCAGGGGATTGCAGATGCAGCAAAAAGGATTGTTGTTGGCAGAAAAAGCTAATAACTTTTCACTATTGGCTATGGTTAAAAACCAAATGGCACATACCTACCGTGACCGTGAGGAATGGGAGAATGCTTTTAAAATATATTCCGCTGCATTAGATGATGCTGTGAAGGGTAAAAATGAAGTTATAAAAATATGGCCCCTGATGAATTTGGGCGTTTGTTACCTGAATTTAGATAAGCTGGATTCTGCTTTAAAGTATCTACAAAGTGCTTATGAATTAAGTATAACAATTAATCAGTGGGATATACCGTATACGCTCTGGAATTTAGGTTGCGTTCACAGCAAAATGGGCAATGCACTATTGGCTGTCAGCTATTTTAATATGTCTATCAAAATGTCGAAAGATTCGAAAAGGTACAGACAACTGAACTTTGCCTATACTGGTCTTGCAGAACATTTCCAACGAATGAAACAGCAGGATAGTTGTATTTTTTATCTAAAGAAAGCATTAGATGCCGTACAAAATACTCCTTTCTTTTTTATGAGTGTAAAACCAGCGAAAATGCTTGCCGAACTGTATGAAAAAAGCAATTGCGATAGTACACTTAAATATGCCAACGTTTATAAAATAGCAAATGATTCAGTAGCCAGCAATAAAATAAATCAGCAAATCCAGGTAATGACATTTGATGAAACCTTGCGACAACAGGAATTAGCTGCTGAAAAAATGAAAACTAATGATGAACGAAAACAAAACATCCAATTTGCCTTAATAGCTTTCGGCATCATCATCTTCATCATTATCTTTTTATTACTCAGCCGCAGTTTTATTACCAATACAAAATTGATTGAATTTTTAGGAGTGATCGCTTTATTGATTGTATTTGAATTCCTCAATTTATTACTACATCCATTTTTAGAAAGAGTTACACATCACTCGCCGGTGCTGATGTTACTGGCATTGGTTAGTATTGCTGCAATGTTGGTTCCATTACATCAGCGGGTAGAAAAATGGACAACCGCAAAACTTGTGGAGAAGAATAAAATGATACGATTGGCGGCGGCAAAGAAAACGATTGAGCAATTGGAAGGATAAAAACTAATTAACTGTTTATGAAAAAAATAATTTTTTGCTTTTCTATTTTTTGCTTTGCAAAAATTGCGTACAGCCAACCACTCCCGGATAGTGTATTGAAAAAGTACAATTCTTCAGTCACACCAAAAAGTAAGGAAAATTATTTGTGGAATTACCTACAATCACTTTCAAAAGACAACAATGAAGTACCCCAGGCACTCAACATCCTATCCTATTTTAAAAAGCAAAAGGATGAAAGCGGTGCCGATAATACAGAATTATATATTGCCCTGCGCCTGGGCTACAAGGGAGATTATATCACCGCATTAAATATGGGGCTTTCCGTTTTATCAAACTGCGAAAAAAGAAAAGATACGATCGGAATCCTTCATTCTTTTCAAGTTATTCACTATAGTTTTTCGTTGGCTAAAAATTTTGAAGAGTCAATCGCATGGCAAAAAAAAGCAATCCCCTTTGCTGCTCCAATAAATGATGAAAGCAAGTTGTCCACTGTTTATAATGACCTTGGAGCTGTTTATGCTCAGGCATTGATGCCTGATTCAGGGTTAGTCTACGCCCAAAAAGCCGTCAACATAGATACGAAATTAAAAGATGTAAAAGCACTGCCTTATTCTTTAAGTACTTTAGGAGAGAATTATATTGCCGGCAAAGATTATGATTTGGCTTTACCATTTTTAAGAAAGAGTTTGGCTTACGCCCAATCAAATGGGGATGTATGGGCTACAGCTTACTCCTATCTTGATTTTGCGCAGGCATACATTGGATTAAAAAATTATGACAGCACAATTTATTATGCCCGTAAATCTGTGGAACTGTCGAACTATATGGGCTTTAAAGAAACTTTGTTGAAATCATGCGAAGCCCTTTATAAAAGTTTTGAAGCAACAGGCAGAGAGGATAGTGTAAATAAATATTTCCGTTTGGCAACAGCTGCCAAAGACTCAATTTACAGCACTGAAAAAACAAGTAACATCCAGGCAATAAGTTTTCGGGAGCAATTGCGGCAACAGGAAATAGAGACTGAGAAAACAAAAAATGAAGATGAACGCAAACAAAATATTCAATTTGCCCTAATAGCTTTAGGCATCATCAGTTTCATCATTATCTTTTTATTACTAAGCCGCCGTTTTATTACCAATACAAAACTCATAGAGTTTTTGGGAGTAATTGGTTTATTATTAGTTTTTGAATTTTTGAATTTATTACTACATCCCTTTTTAGAAAGAGTTACAAACCACTCGCCTGTGCTGATGTTACTGGCATTAGTTTGCATTGCGGCATTGTTGGTGCCGCTTCATCATAAAGTAGAACATTGGGCAACCGCTAAACTGGTGGAGAAGAATAAAAAGATACGGTTGGCTGCGGCAAAGAGGACGATTGAACAGCTGGATAAGAAAGATTAGCTTCTCAATTCCAGGTATGTAAATTCTTAGATAAATAAAGGTGAATTCCATATTTACATATTCTTACAAAAATGGAATTGATATGGTAACCCGGCAAACTAATTAAGCATGAAAAAAATGTTTATTGCCGCATACATTTGTTTACATACTTACAACAGCACAGCACAAAGCCAAATATGCAGAAAGCAATCACAAAGAAAAGAAGTGGTTGAGTTATCTGTAAATAATCACTAAGCAAGCTTTTTAATATCCTTTACTTCCAGGATATTTTTTTCATAACCCCGGCTCACAGCATGTATCATGGCTTTGCCTAATTGCCTTAGGGTGCATATGCTACTTGGAGATAATATTTTTATGATAGATGCCATCCATCCAAGATATTTATATGCTATCAATACATGTTTTTGTCCTGCTGTCGGTATCAGCAAACCAGGCCTGAAATTATATTCAGCTTTAAAAGGTAATTTCTTCAGATCATTTTCAGTTTTGCCTTTTACCCTTGCCAACATCTGCCGGCCCATTTCACTGCTGTCTGTTCCAGCTCCGGAGATATAACAAAAGCTCATCTCATTATTTTCTTTCAAAACGGTTTGTGCAAAAAGGAGCGTAAGGTCATAGGTAAATTTCCTGTATTTAACTTCCTTCATACCAATAGAAGAAACACCCAGGCAGAATAAGCATGCATTGTAACCAGCAAGCCTGTTTTCTATTGAAGAAAGATCAAAAAAATTAGGGTGTAGTATTTCTTTTAGTTTTGTATGCTGAATGCCGCAGCTTCGCCTGCCCACTACCAGTATTTTTTGCACTTCATCAGCCTGCAGGCATTCCATAAGTACGGCTTCACCTACCATGCCAGAAGCGCCTGTAATAATTATGTTTAAATTTTCTTGCATGACAATCAAATATGATTTTAAATATTACACAAATATCTGCAGGCTGCATAAAAAAAATAAATATAGTTTTGCCTATCTATCAGCCGGTCATCGCTTCCTGCTCATGAGCGGGATGAGGAAAGTCCGGACAGCAAAGGGCAACACACCGGCTAACGGCCGGCTCCCGTCCCGATAACTATCGGGATTGGGAAGAGAAAGTGCCACAGAAAATAACTTTTCGCTGCAAGGCGGATAAAGGTGAAAACGTGAGGTAAGAGCTCACGGTCCCGCTGGGCAACCTCCGGGACGGGTAAACCTTGTGTGCTGTAATGCCATGTAAACCCCGGGTTATAGGCGGCCCGCTTATATCTTACTTCGGTAAGTTCCGGGAAGGGTAGGCAGCAAGATCCCCGCAGTAATGCGTGGACCAGATAAATGATGACCATCTCGTTTCAGTCCTTCGGGACAGGGTCGGGATACAGAATCCGGCTTATGGCTGATAGATATTTTTTTTTAATTATGATTGGATCACACGAATCAAGAACCACTTTTTAGTATGTACAAATTCGTCCTTCTTTTTTTCTTAGCAGCGGCTTTATCCTATACAAGTATTGCCCAACAAAATGCTGAGGCATTTATAAAAACGGTTGAACCAACACAGGAGAACAATAAGGTTTCTGCAGCCAAACAATTTATCATTGGAAGCACGTGCAAGGATTGTACTTTGTCAGTGAATGGAGTAGGGATAAAGGTTTATCCCACAGGTGCATTTGCTTATGAAGTTGGCCTTGTAGAAGGAGATACTACATTTAACCTCATAGCGAATGGAAGCTCAGGAAAAATTGTTTCAAAAAAAATAAGTTACAAGGTTAAGTTTCCCGAAAAAGAGATGCCTGTTACGACTGATTCTATTGCATGGATTCAAAGTTTGCCGGCAGGAAATCTTTTATTGAGAACAGGTGACATTATCCAGTTTAAAGTGAAAGCATTGCCGGCAGGAAAAGTTTCTGTTTTCGACACACCGTTGTATGAATTACCAACAACTTCCACTGCTGGTATGCCAGGTATTTACCAGGGTAATTACATCATTAAGCCATCTGATAATTTCAATAAAAAAAATGCAATAGTTAGTTTAAGAAGCCTTGGCGGGAACAATGTGACAGCTACCAGTAAATATAATTTCACGGTGATGAATGATACCAGCTCAGATATTGCCGTGACGACAGGAAGGCTTGCCTATCTTGAATACGGCCTTGGTGACGACAGGCTGGGAGGAGCTAAAATTGGATACCTCGATAGCATGGTGCAACTGAAAATTATAGGTAAAGTTGATAAGAATTATAAGATTCAATTGGCCAAAAATCGTACAGCATATATTCCACAGGATCTTGTGACTTTAATGGCGAAGGGAACTTTCGTTGCAGCTTCTCTTACCGGTAGCTGGAGGGTTAGCGGCGATTCTGCATTTGATTATGTTAGCATTGGCTTGTCTTCAAGACTGCCATACCAGTCATTTCAACAAGTGAATCCTTCAAAGATCGTAGTGGATATTTTTGGTGCGACAAATAATACTAATTGGATAACTCAATTGCAATCTGCGAAAGAAATTTTGGCAGTAGATTATGAACAGGTGGCAGATGATATTTTCCGTGTTTACATAAGCCTGAAAAATAAACAGCATTGGGGGCACCAGGTTTATTACCGGGGAAATAACCTCATCATAAAAATAAAACAACAACCAAAAAATCTTTCTTTAAGAAACATAACGATTGCTGTAGATGCAGGCCATGGCGGCAGCAACATGGGCGCTATGGGACCAACAGGAGTGCTGGAAAAAAACCTTACGCTTGCAGTAGCATTGAAGCTGCAAAAATCATTGGAGGCTGAAGGAGCAAAAGTTATTATGAGCCGTAGTACAGAAACCAATGTTGAAAATAAAGATCGCATTCTTAAATACCGGGACAGCATGCCCGATTTGCTGGTAAGCGTACACCTTAATTCTGCGGGTGATCCAATCAGGGCCGGCGGCACAAGTACATTATATCGTTATATTGGCTTTCAGCCTTTGAGTGCATTTATTAATAAACGCATGCTGGAACTTGGTCTTAAAGAATATGGCAATATCGGGTCATTTAATTTTGCACTGAACAGCCCAACAGAATATCCCAATGCATTGGTTGAAACACTTTTTATCAGCAATCCAGAAGAAGAGATGCAGGTGCTGGATGAAACATTTCAGCAAAAAATGGCAGACAAGATTTTGCTGGGAATAAAAGATTTTTTAGTCGCTGTAGCCAAAAATTAACTCCATTAAATTCTTTTTGACATGATACCAATTATTGGTACTTTTAATTCAAAAAGCATAATGGCAAAGAACACATCTATTTTATTGGGAGAACATTTTGAAGCATATATTTCTTCGGAAATTGCTTCTGGTAGATTTAACTCTGCTAGTGAAGTCATAAGAAATGCATTGAGGCTGATGAAAGCGGAAGAAGATAAGAAAAAGGATTTGAGGAAAGCATTAAATGCTGGCGAAAAAAGCGGGTTAGTAAAAAATTTTGATGCAAAAGAGAATTTGAAAAGATTGCATCAAAAATATTTATGAGTAATAAACATTATCTCCTAAGCAACCTGGCGATTTTAGATTTGCAAGAGATTTGGTTATATACATTTGAAAGATGGTCGAAAGAAGAGGCCGACCGTTATTATAATCAGATTATTGTGGAAATAGAATATGTATCCAAAAACCTTAATTACGGAAAAACTATCGAGCATGTAAAGAAGGGTTACCGGGTTGTAAAAGTGAAATCCCATCTTATATTTTATCGTATTTCTAATAACGCAATGATAGAGGTTATCAGGATTTTGCATGAGAGCATGGATATACCAGAAAGATTGAAAGATTAATAATATTTTTTGTACAATAATTTTTCACCGAAATCCTTACATTTATCTTTACAAAAAAAACATGAACAGCTTAATAAATGAATTCAACGATTATCGCACCCGCATGAATGATGTGATTCTCAGCAAAGAAAACCTCGTGCTGAAAAGATTATGGAACCTTGATACAAATACTTATGCAGCTGGTGCATTGGATACTAAAACAAAAGAGATGCTTGGCCTGGTAGCCAGCATGGTGCTGCGTTGCGACGATTGCATTAAATACCATCTTGGCAAAGCAAAAGAAGAAGGTGTGAGTACAAAAGAATTGTATGAAGTATTTGCCGTGGCTAATATTGTTGGCGGTACCATTGTAATACCACATACAAGAAGGGCAGCAGAATACTGGGAGGAACTTTTGAAAGTTTGATCTTCAACTCATCAGACTATCATCTTCCGAAGCTTTTTTCAGAATTTCTTTTTCTTCTTCTGTTAAGAAAGAATAACCTTTTTGGTTTATTTTATCCAGGATATCATCTACTCTTTGCTGCGTAATATTGGCTGTTTTTTTATAAGGCTTTCTGCCCGTTGTATTATAAAATACTTTTTCTTTTACAGGAGGTATTTCATTTTTTTTGTAAGGATTAAAGAGATTGGTTATCCAGGAATAAAAACTATTCATCCATACACTTCCATCTTTTCCATTCCGCAGAAATATTACAAACATAAATCCTGCAAGCGCACCGCCCAGGTGAGCGAGGTTATAAGCGGCGCCCAACCCTGCAATGCCGACCAGGTCAATAAAAATATATACCACCATTAAAACCCAAATAGGAATTCCACCTCTTATCATGGTAAAGAACTTATGATTAGGTGCCAATGCAGTGGTAGCCATAGCCACAGCTATACATCCAGCGTTGGCTCCCAGTAAGGCGGCACTGTTAAGCGCAGGGTGAAGGGGGGGAATAAGGTAATGTGCAGCGATAAAAATAACGCCACCGAGTAAACCTCCATAAATATAAATCGGTATTATCTTATCATTACCGCTTATTTGCTGCAGGATATATCCAAAAGCCCAAAGCCAAATCATGTTGGTGAGTATCCTCATTAAATTGCTTCCGGTATCACTAAACATATAAGTAAGCACGGTCCAGGGTCTTTCACTTAGCCTTGTCAGGCTTGCAGGCAATTCAAACCATTGTACCACCTGTGCATTATATAATTCTGGGGTTTGCTGGTAAAAAAAATAGGCTACCTGCAAGAGCAACATCAACAAAAAGAAAATGGCATTTAAGGTGATCAATGCCATCAATGCATTACCATCTTGTCCCAGGTTTATACGATTCCTGGGTTTTTTATATTCACCATATCTGTCTAACTCGCCCATGATATTATAAAGAAATATTTTAATTTTTAAACCAGCCTTAGATTTCCATAGCAGCATCGTTGCGTCGCACACTTCATCAGCCGTTCTCCTTGCATCCTTTCCTGGCTAATAAAATGTCTTCTTATTGGTTTTGTTCCAATACAACACCAACAGTATACCGGCCAAAGCTCCACCCACGTGTGCAAAGTGTGCAATGTTATCGCCCTGCACTTTTACTACACCACCAAATACATCCAAAGCAATAATTCCTATAATGGCATATTTTGCTTTAATAGGAAACGGAATAGGCATAATAAATAAAGTTGTGTTTGGAAACATATATCCAAATGCCGCCAGCACACCCATGATTGCACCCGAAGCACCCACAGTAGCAGTAGCTCTTAACGCCATTTGATATTGGTCGTACACATCTACGGGCAATATTGCATGGTCATAAGGCCACCACTCATGAATATAAGAACCCATCTGTGCAAGTGCTGCTACAAAACCACATATAAAATAAAAGATCAAAAATCTTTTAGGCCCCCATACTTTCTCCACCATACTCCCAAACATCCAAAGTGCAAGCATGTTGAATAACAAATGAAAAAGGCCGCCATGCATAAACATATGTGTTATCAATTGGTATGGTCGGAATACTTCTGACTTATAATGATGTAAAGCAAACAAATCATTTACGCTATTCAGGTCGGAGCTGCCCCCAAAAGCCATCTGGGCAAAATATACCAATACATTAATAATGATAAGGTTGAGAACTACAGGTGTTGTACGCTGAAAACTATTTCCAAATGCCATGTAACAAAGTTAGGGTTTAAAAAATTTTAAATCAGTTTGAGCAGTGCAACACATTCTATATGATGTGTGTGGGGGAACATATCAAGAGGTTGCACTTTTTCAACACGGTATTTCTGGCTTAGCAGCAAAAGATCTCTTGCCTGTGTGGCCGTATTGCAGCTCACATACACAATAATTGGCGCAGCAATATCAAGTAATTTATGAACCAGTTTTTCATGCATGCCTGCACGGGGAGGATCTGTAATGATCACATCCGGCCTGCCATGCGTTTCAAAAAAAGCATCATTGCAAATCTTAATAACATCCCCTGCAAAAAAAGAGGCATGATTAATATTATTCAGCGCAGCATTTTTTTTTGCATCGGCAATAGCTTCTTCAATTACTTCTACTCCGATTATTTTTTTTGCGCCCTTACTCAGGAAAATTCCTATACTTCCTGTACCGCAATAAAGGTCATAAACAATTTCATTCCCCGTAAGGCCTGCGTATTCTCTCGTTATGTTATATAATTTTTCTGCCTGCCTCGTATTAGTTTGGAAAAACGATTTTGGGCTTATTATAAAACTAAAATCTTCCCCGCCGGTTCCTGTGGAAAGTTTTTCAGTAATATAGCCATTTCCAAAATACACCTGTGGCTCCAGGTCGTAAATGGTATCATTGAATTTTGGGTTGATGGTATAAAGCAACGTAGTGATCGCCGGAACTTCCCGTAATAAAAAATCAAGTAGTTTAATCCGCATCGGCTCATCGTCATAGTTAATACAGAGGTTTACCATCAATTCACCAGTAGTGGTAAAGCGTATGATCAAATTTCGAAGCCAACCGGTATGCTTACGTATATCATAAAAACTAAGCGCATTTTCTTTTGAAAATTTTCTTAATCCATTCCTTAATGCATTGTTTACATCATCCATCAGGAAACATTCCTTTATGTCAATCACTTTATCAAACAACCTTGGAACATGGTATCCCAGTGCATTTTCATGACCGGTAATTTCTTCGTTGCCCAGTTCTTCTTTTTGCAGGTAGCGTTTGTTGCTGAAAGTGAATTCAAGTTTATTCCTGTAATGAATAGTTTCATCAGCACCAATGATCGGTGAAACCGGCGGCAGGTCAATACCACCGATTCGTTTTAAATTTTGTTCAGCTTCCTGCTGCTTATATTGCAATTGTTTGTCATAAGGAAGCATTTGCCATTTGCATCCGCCACAAGTGCCAAAGTGTATGCAAAAGGGTTCGGCTCTTTCTGATGATACGGATACAAAACTGGTTACATATCCTTCTGCCCAGTCTTTTTTGCTCTTTGTTATCTGCAGGTTAGCCACATCGCCAGGCACGGCGCCCTGTACAAATATTACTTTTCCTTCATGACGTGCTATTGATTTCCCTTCTGCAGCATATCCAGTTATAAGGACTTCTTGCAATTGAATGTTTTTATTTTTTTTTGCCACGGCGCAAAATTAATGCTATTCATTTAAGGGTTGCTTGTTAAGAATTTGTAATTTTTGCAAGGTTAAGTGTACCTAAAAGGCTTTACTGATATACATTTTAAATACATTTGCCCATCTTTTTTATTATGAAAAATTTACTGTCCTGTGTTTTTGTTCTGCTGCTTGGCTTTACTGCAACATCTCAAGGTTACCAGGTTACGCTTAAAAGTAATTTCAAATCCGGCACCGCCTATCTTACTTTTCATATGGGTGATAATTTCAATGTGCAGGATTCAGCAGAAGTAAACAAATTTGGGGTAGCCATCTTTAAAGGAAATAAGAAACTGCCTGGCGGTATTTATGCCATCGTTTTTCCAGGTAAAAAATACACTGCAGATTTTTTAATAGACAAAGAGCAGGTAATAACTATTGTGGCTGATACAACCAAGCTCGCAAACATGAGCGTAACAGGCTCTCCCGCTAACAATCTTTTTAAACAATACCAGCAATACGTAACAAAGAAAGGTGCCCAGCTCGGCGCAGAAAGAAGTGCATATGTATCATCCCGGACGGTAAAGGATTCTGCATTGCATGAAACAAATTATAACCGGTTGAATAAAGAGCTCAATGACTACCGGAATGACCTGATAAAAAATAATCCTTCCTCCATGATGGCAGCGCTGCTGAATGCGATGAGGGAACCGACCTATCCAACCCGGATAGCCCATAGCTTCCAGGATTCATTGGATAATTATAATTTTTATAAAGTACATTACTGGGATGGTGTAAGCTTTAGAGATGATAGGATCATTCGCACACCTTTTTTTCTCCCAAAACTTCAGCGGTATTACCGGGAAGTTTTACCCCAAAGCCCTGACAGCATTATTAAAGATGCTGACTATAAATTACTGCTGGCAAGAACAAGCCCCGAGATGTTTAAATTCCTTCTCAACTGGCTAACGGATGAATACTTCAACCCGAAATATATGGGGCAGGATGCTGTATTTGTGCACTTGTTCGAAAAATATCATAGCAAAGGATTAAGTTCATGGCTTAATGAAAAGCAAATGGAAGCCATCACCAGGCGGGCATATATGCAGATGAGTAACCTGGTAGGAGAGCAGGCTGCAAACCTGGAAATGCTTGATGTGAACGATAAGCCCGTGAGCTTGTATGAAACAAATTCAGATTACACAATTGTATTATTCTGGGATCCTACCTGCGGCCATTGTAAAGAGGAAGTGCCAAGGATAGATTCAATATACCGGGCATCGTGGAAGAAACAAAATGTAAAAATATTTGCGGTGCTCACGGAAAATACAAAAGCAGAATGGGTAAAATACATTGGTGAACATCACCTGCAGGATTGGACCAATGCTTACCAGACGAAAGCCATGGAAGATTCAGTGGCTGCATCACAAAGGCCCGGGTTTCGTCAGTTGTATGATGTTACAATGACGCCTATTTTATACCTATTAGATAAAAACAAACGTATTATTGCAAAGAAACTAACCTGGCAACAGTTGAACGATATGTTGAAAGTGAAAACTGACCAGGCTAAAATAAAATCTTAAACACAAAACCTGCTATGAAGAAGTTTTTCGCTTTCTGTTTTACCCTCTCTTTTGGCTACATTGCTTTTTCCCAAACGCTTATCACTTATGGAACTAACACAGTTTCAAAAGATGAATTTTTAAAGGCGTATAATAAAAACAAAACGCCGGTAACTGACAAGGAAATGGCAATCAGGGAATATGTAGAATTGTATAGCAACTTTAAATTAAAAGTAAAAGAAGCTCAGAAACTGAGGCTGGATACACTTCCACAAATAAAATATGATGTAGAAAATTTTCGTAACCAGATAATGGAAAATTATCTTAGCGATGACAAAGGGCTGCAAAGACTGGTTGAAGAAGGTCTTTACCGTAGTAAAAAAGACCTGCATGTAATTCATTTCACTATACCAGCCGAAACAGATAGCAATAAAGCTTTCCTTGCTGCAAAAGACATCGTGGCATCTTTAAATAAGGGAAGTTCTGACTACCAGATACTGGCGAGTGACATGACCACCAAATATGTGCCGGTGATGGCAGCAGATATGGGATTCATTACCGCTTTTACCTTGCCTTACAATTACGAGAACTTGCTGTATAACACGAAGCCGGGTGCAGGAACTGAACCTTATAGAAGTAAAACTGCATGGCACGTATTTAAAGTTGTGGAAGAAAGACCAAACCCTGGTAAATGGAAAATTGCGCAGGTGTTGTTTGCATTTCCGCCGGATGCTTCTGTTGAAACAAAAGCAAAATTGGCAAAGCAGGCAGACGACGTATATGCACTTTTATTGAAAGGTGAAGACTTTGGAGCGATAGCAAAACAATACAGCGAGGATAAATTGACTTATCTCACCGGTGGTGAACTTCCCGAATTTACAACAGGAAAGTTTACGCCTGCATTTGAGAATGAGGTCTTCAAATTGAAAAGGGATGGTGAAATAAGTAAGCCCTTTGCTACTGCTTATGGTTACCATATCATAAAAAGAATAAGTGAACATCCTGTATTAGATACGAGCGCTACCAACGCTTTGTATGAAATGAAGCAAAAAATATTGCAAGATGCCAGGATAAATTCGGAAAGAGAAAAATTTGCAAATGAGTTATTAGTAAAACTTGGATACAAAAAATCAGTGTTGGTAAAAGATGCAGATCTCTATCGCTATGCAGATAGCATGCTAAAAAATCCTGACGTGAACAGGGTGAGAATATTTCCGATAAGCAATAAACCAATAATAAGTTTTAGAAATGAATCACTGAAAGGCGAAGACTGGCTAAAGTATATTAGCAATTTAAAAACGGCAGTAGAGCAATACAACGGGGAGCCGACGCCTTTGTTATGGGATAAATTTGTGAGGAATGCTGCGGTAAATAATTACAAAAAGAATCTTGAGTTATACAATGCAGATTTTAAGTTCCAGATGCAGGAGTTTAAAGAAGGAAATATGCTTTTTGAAATAATGGAACGTAATGTATGGAACAAAGCTTTTTCTGATAGTGCGGAATTGGTGAAAATGTATAACAGGAATAAAACAAATTATAAGTGGAATGAAAGCGCTTCGGTGATCATGGTAAATGCAGCAACACCTGCAATGGCCACGGAAGTAATGCAAAAAATGAAGGATGGTGCCACCAAAAAAGAATTGATGGATAGATATTCTACTGAGTTGCAATTGGATAGCGGCCGGTTTGAATTAACGCAAATTACTGGTGCCGAAAATGTGAAGCAGCCAGGTGCATTTAGTCCCATCACTACAAACCAGGATGGCACTGCATTCTTTGTAAAATTTATTAATTTCTACCCCGCCAATCAGCAACGTAGTTTTGAAGAAGCACGTGGCCTTGTTATAAATGATTATCAAAATGAACTGGAGAAGAAATGGCTGGTTACATTAAAACAGAAATATCCGGTTAAAGTAAATGAGGCTTTATTAAAAGAAATGTATAAGTAAAAAAAATCTCTGTCGGCGACTTTCAGCCCAGGCAGCGGTTGTAATTGTAATACGCATTATTCGACATGGCTTAGAGCCGCTGTCGGGAATGCAATTCAATCAGAAACTCTCCTTACTTAGTCTCTGTTTACTTTATATCAAAATCAATCATTACTTTTTCACTGCGTGGATGACTTTGGCAGGTTAGGATGTAACCATCCGAAACCTCTTCAGGTTCTAATGCATAGTTGGCATCCATTTCTACCTTGCCCTCTACCAGCCTGGCTTTGCAAGTGCAACACACTCCACCTTTACAGGCATATGGAAGATCGGCGCCTTCTTGTAAAGCTGCATCAAGGATGTTCATCCCACCAAAGCCCAATTCAAAATTAAAACTGCGGCCATCCAGTTTTACAGTTACAATACTTTTCGGACCGGTAGTAACTTTTACATTCTCTATAAAAGTTTCATTCTTTACAGAAGCAGTTTGCCCAGGGATGGTAAATAGTTCAAAATGGATTCTTGATTTTTCAATTCCTTCTGCTATTAAGAAATCAGTTGCAGAAAATATCATCTGTTCCGGCCCGCAAATGAAAATGGAAGAAGAGTTTTTATAATCGATCAATTTTTTTAAAGAGCTTAATTTTTCGGCATCTATCCGGCCATAATTTACAGGGCTTTCTGTGCGTTCACGACTAAGTACATTTATAAAATTGAAGCGATGCATGTATTTATTTTTCAGCCCTTCCAGTTCATCAAAGAATATTATAGAACCCCTGCTTTTATTGCCATAGAGCAATGTGCAACTGCTTTCCGGGCGGGTTTGAAGGCAATGTTTTATGATGGATATTATGGGTGTGATACCACTCCCTGCTGCAATGGCAAGTAGATTTTCAGTTGTACCAGCAGATGACTTGCTATGGAAGTTGCCAGTTGGCGGAAGGATATCCAGCGTGTCATCTTCTTTCAACAATTCATTTGCATATTCTGAAAAACTGCCACCTAATACTTTTTTCACTGCCACTTTTAATTCGTGCTCATGTGGCGCACTGCATATTGAATAAGAACGTCGTACTTCTTTGCCATTAATAATAGCTTTTACCGTAATGTTCTGTCCTTCTTTATAGCTAAATTCTTTTTCAAGATGGGCAGGTATGTCGAAACTGACAGAAACACAATCAGCGGTTTCTTTAATTATTTTTTTTACCCTTAAAGGATGAAAATGTACTGCCATAAATTATTTTATTAATCCTTTTAATAAATGTTGCACCATATTATTTTCCAGTTCTTCAATGCTAAGTTCTTTTTTATGCCGCTGCCAGAATTCGAGACCTCGCACAGCAGATAAAATAGTAAGTGTAGCTACATGTGGATGGATATTCTTAAACTGGCCCTCGTTAATGCCCTCCCGGATAAGCATTACGAACCTGTTTTCATATTTTTTTCGCTGGCTAAGAAAATTTGTCAATAAAGGTTCTTCAAGTTGTTTCCATTCATGATTTGCTACAATGACTTCATCAAATTCGTCCAGCATCATTCTTATATGAAAACGTATCAGGTTATCAAGTTTTTGAATAATGGTAGCAGCACTTGCGAGGGTTGTGTCCAGGTGATCATTAAATCGGTTGGCTACATTAAAACAAACGGCCTGTAGCAGTTCATTCTTGCTGCCAATATGGTTATAAAGACTTGGCGCTTCAATACCCATTGTGATAGCCAGTTCCCTCATAGAACTTGCTGCAAATCCTTTTTTTCTGAAGAGTGCGGCAGCATTTTTTACGATGAGATCTTTCCGGCTCCCGTTTTTTAATGCCTGTATCTTACCCATTGGCCTTTTTTGCAAAACTAACAGTTATTAGTTTTTTATTTTAAATAATCCGTTATTAGTAAGAAAGGTTGTTTCTTGCGTTTATTAATAATATGATCTTAAGTATCAGTATTTGATTTTTTCAAAAAATGATATTTATTAATTTTGTATCAAACTTGCCATTATGCAACTGAGAACTATTGAAAAAGTATCCTCGATTGATCCCTTGGTTTTCAAAAAAGAATATTACGAAAAGAATAAACCATTAATTATAACCGGGCTGGCAAAAAAATGGCCAGCGCTGGAAAAATGGACCTGGGATTATTTCATAAAAATGGTGGGTGACAAGGAAGTCGGTGTTTATAACAATGTAAAAAGCGATTCATATACGCCCATCAATACTGCAGATGCCTATATGAAATTTGGGGAATATTTGGAAAAGGCTAGATCTGGCCCTCTGGATCTAAGGATCTTTCTTTTTAATATTTTTCAGCATGCACCTCAATTGGTAAATGACTTTACATGGCCGGATGAATTGATGAATGGATTTGTAAAAAAATACCCTATGCTTTTTGTCGGCGGCCAGGGGTCTATAACCCATATGCACTTTGATATTGACATGAGTCATATTCTCCATACCCAGTTTACAGGTAAAAAAAGAGTCTTGCTTTTCCCATTTGAAGAACAATACAAACTTTACCGAAAGCCTTGGGAAGTGCTTTGCATGGCTAATTATGCCAATTACAAGGATGAGTTTGATTACGAAAACTTCCCGGCAGTTAGGCATGCAAATGGATACGAGGTGGTACTCGAAAGAGGAGATACCCTATTTATGCCTGCAGGTTTCTGGCACCATATGGAGTATATTGAAGCAGGGTATGCTATGAGCCTTAGGGCCATGCAAAGCAGTATTGGCGGCAAGATGGACGGGTTATGGAAGCTATTTGGTATGCGGGGTGTTGATACTTTAATGAAAAAGGCAGCTCCACATTGGTGGTATGACAACAAGAAAAAGCAACTATTTAGAAAAGCCGCAGAAGCGATAAAAGCAACCGTAGAATAATAAATGTTAAAAAAAATTATGATAATATCATAAAAGTCTTAATTTTACCGCCTGCCAGTTCAGAACTCCTCCAATAATATCTTATTAAAAGCTTCCTAAGTTTTATTTCCAAAGTCCGAATTTATATCAACTGTTGAATCTTTAAATTATTTATTATAGCCTCCTAACTTTTTTTCTTGTGGTTTCAGAGGTAAGCAAGGCCGGTGATTTTTATCACTGGCCATTTTATTTATGCTAATGCATGATTTAAAAAATCTAACATGGGTTTGAGTGATTTAAAACATCCTGGTAAGTATGCTTTTAGTGTAAGTTGAAATAAAGCATTATCCGGAATAAGGGTAGATACTGTAAAGCTTTTAAGCTTTAAATAGTCAATTGCCGGATTTTCTATGTCATAACCTTTCGGTGGTCTTGAGATCATGTTATCCTTATTCAGGCCCGATGGAAAGTTTTTCTTAAAGCTGCGGTTATTTAAAATTCGTTTCCAGTCATCAAGGTTATAGTCTATCTCCTGTCTCAGCTTTGCCAGCAAAGAAGATTCAGGATCGTATAACCCGCCAGCAACAAAACTTCTGCCTGGTTCTATATGAATGTAATAGCCGGCCGTATTTATCTTTCTCCCACCCAGGTTAAAATAGGCACCCATATTATTCTTATAAGGGCGTTTGTTTTTAGAAAAACGAACATCCCTGTATTGCCTGAAAACACAATTCTTTACTTCCAGCGTAGCGATGTTTTCATCAAATTTTCCAATCTCTCTAATAAGTTGTTCAACCAGGCATTGAAAATCTTCTTTTGCATTATCATAACTGCTCCGGTTAGCTTCAAACCAGGGCCTGTTATTATTATGATGTAGTTCCTTAAGAAATGTGATAGTAGATCGTTGCAGCATAATGTAAAAATAAAAGGAACCAAAAATGATTCCTTTATAATAATTAAACAAAATTAAGTTTATATACGGCCCCAGTTTTCACCACTTCTTATGCGATACAAAGTCATTTCGCTTACACCATATTTTTCCGCCAGTTGCTTATACGTTAGTTTGCGCTTTGGATTGTTAAGCGTTGCTTTGATCGTTCTAACCTGCGAAGCATTCAATTTTTGCCCCTTTGTGCGATTAGCTTGTTTTTCTTTATACGCAATTTTTAAAGGACTTCCCTGCTGGTGGCTGCTAACTTCATCCATGTTGGCCCACTTTAGATTTTTTGCATTGTTGTCTGCCTTGTCATGATTTATATGAATGACAAACTTGTGCGTTCGGGAAGTTTTTTTGCAAAATAATTTTGCAATCTCCCGATGAATATAAATGGTGCCATTGCTACCATCTATATGCAGATTCAAAGTGCGATAGCCAGAAGTAACAGACCCATTCAATAGCTTGCCGTCTTTTACGATATCTTCCATGTAACTCGCAATTCTTCCCTTGCTACTTACTGCATATTTTTTGCGTAATTGTTTGTAGCCAGTAAACTGAATTTGTTTCCAGATTTCGCCAGTAATTTTTTTAAGCATAGCAGTATGTATTGATTAATAAAAATCTAATGTAGTAAATATAATATAATTTTTTACTAAGTGCCAATGATGTTTAAAAATTCATCTTCAGATAAAATATTAATAGCCGGTATCTTTTTGGCTTTTTCTAATTTGCTACCTGCGTCTTCGCCCACTACAAGGTAGTTCAACTTACTGCTGACAGCACTTAGAATCTTGCCTCCATTGTTTTCTACCATTTCTTCAGCTTCACTTCTTTTTAGTTTAACTAACGTGCCGGTAAACAAAAAAGTTTGTTCTTGAAGGTTTCCTGAAGATAAGGCCTTACGGCTACTTTGCAGGCTTATTCCTAACCCCTGTAATTTTTCCAGCATTTCGGTATTATCCCGGTTACTAAAAAATTCATAAATGCTTTTAGCTACTTTAACTCCAACGTCGGGGATTTCTAGTAGTTGTTCTTCTGTCAATGATGCCAGGTCAAATATATTATTTGTTACCTGTGCCAGAGCTTTTGCTGTAGTTTCTCCAATATAGCGTATGCCCAGGCCATAGATAAGGCGATGCAATGGTTGTGTTTTACTTGCTTCAATCGCCTCCTGCAGATTTATAATTGATTTTGTGCCAAATCCTTCCAGGCCTTTCAATTTTTCAAGGTCTAAAGCATAGATCCCAGGAATGTCCATCAATAGTTTCATCTCATAAAACTTCCGGACATTAGCTTCTCCAAAACTTCTAATGTCCATAGCATCTTTGCTCACAAAATGGATAATACGTTCTACCACTTGCGCTTCGCAATTTATATTTACGCAGCGCCACACTGCCTCACCTTCAGGCTTATATAGTTCGTCATTACAAACCGGGCAAACTGTTGGGAAAACTATGGTTTTTTCATTGCCTGTTCTCAGTTCGGGCAGTGACTTTACAATCTGTGGAATTACATCGCCGCTTCTTTCTATAAGAATAGCATCTCCCAGTTTCAGGTCTTTTTCCTTTATGTATTCCTCATTGTGAATAGAAATACTTCCAACTGTTACACCGCTAACCTGTACCGGCTGAATCTTTGCAACCGGTGTTACTGCCCCCGTTCGGCCTACCTGGTACTCCACACCTATCAATTTACTGGTAGCCTGTCTAGCCTTAAATTTATATGCAATGGCCCAGCGTGGATGGTGTGATGTCATTCCAAGTTTTTCCTGTAAATGCAAGTCATTTACTTTTATTACCATGCCGTCAATTTCGTAGGGAAGTTTATCTCTTAACTTTTCATAATCTTCAATATGTGCTATTACGGAATCAATGCCTTGTAATACTTTCATTTCATTCTTTGGACTTTTAAATCCCAGGTCCCAAAGCATTTCCAGCATACCGCTATGTGTTGTCGGCTCTGCAAAACTGTTACTGCTGCCTGCAGTGGTATAGTAGCTTACGTGATACAGGAAGGCATCGAGTTTTCGTTTGCTTACTTCCCTTGTATCTTTTATTCTCAGGCTTCCGGCAGCAGCATTGCGTGGATTGGCTAATGGAGGCATCCCTTCTTCCATCAGCTTATCATTAAAATTTTTGAAGGCCTTTTTTGTCATCATCACCTCTCCACGTATTTCTATTTGTTCTATTCCATAATTACTGAATGCTGTGGAGAGTGGTAAGGATTTTATGAGCCTAATGTTTGGGCTAATGTCGTCCCCTGTTTCGCCATCACCCCGGGTGGCTCCTCTAGTCAGCTTATCATCTTCGTAGATCAATGAAATACTTGCTCCATCAAATTTGGGTTCTGCACAATATTCAATTACTTCAAGGCTGCTCAATTCCCTGGCCTTCCTATCCCAATCGTAAAGGTCTTCGGCGTTATAAGAATTTTGAAGTGAAAGCATGGGCACAAGATGTTGCACCTTGGGAAAATCTTTGATCAAAGCAGCGCCTACTCTTTGTGTAGGAGAATCTTTGGTTATTACTTCCGGATGTTCTTTTTCAAATCTTTCCAGCTGCTTGTATAGCTGGTCATATTCCGCATCGCTGGTTAATGGATCATTTTGTACATAGTAACGGTATTCGTGAAAACGAAGGATGTTCCTGAGTTCTTCTATATTTTCTTTAGAAGAAATTTTATCTTTTTCTTTAAGCCAGTGGCTTGTGGAAGATTGATTTTTTTTAATTTGCTCAGCACTGTACATAGTATCGTATTGCTGCCAAAGTTAGAAAAGAAAGCAGGAAAATTTGGTCCTAATAAAACGTTTATTTATTGCCTCTTAAAGATTGTTATCTATCTCTAAAACACGGGATATAATCGTGACATTCACGGTAAAATTAGGGGAAGAAGCCTAGCCTATGGTTCCATATGAATGAAAAATTTGCAGCAAGGTGAATATTTTTTTAAAGAGTATTTCACTTACTTTTTCTCCTTTCAATTGACAATGGTTAGCTTTTATCCAGGTATTTCTTTAGGTCATACATTTCCAATAAAAAAACCGCTAATAGCAAACAAAGGGTCGAAATAATACTTGCGATCGTATGGAATGCGGAATAAATTAAGGCCGTAAGAAAACCTGATAATATTACATATGTTACTGCAGAAGTATATAAGATCTTTTTTTTAGAAACTTTGTACTTTACTAAAATGTCAACTAGTAAATCATTTGCAATCATGATAAGTTTTTAAAATTGAATGTTTGTTTTTCTTCTACAACCTTATCATAGCCCGCAATCAAATAATATAAAGCTGCGAAAATGAAAAGCAAGAATAAGCCAATAGTCCAAAGAAATTTTTGTGTACTATCTATTCTCCGAGAGCTAAGAACCTGGTACAACGCTATAATCATATATACAAAATAACCACCCGCTGCAAACTCAAGATATGTATCGCTATTTGGATAATGTCTTAGCTTGAAAATAGTAGCTATTAAAATGAAGCTTAGGATTAAATAACCAAAGCTTTTAAATAGAAGGGATTTTTTCAAGAGGTAAGATTTAGTAAAGACGGAAATAGCTTGTACCAACGAATATAGGCTGACCTTTTTTAAAATTCGATTCTTTTTTTCCAGTAGATTTGAAAAAACTATTTCACATGTCTTTACGCAGGTTCTTATCAGTTATCCCTTTTCCCTTATCCCTTATCACTTATTTCTTAATCCTTATCACTTGTCTCCCTTCATGTAAGTTTCGCCAGAAAGTTAACCTAGTGGTACATCATGCAACTATATATACAATAGATGACAAATTTTCAACCGCAGAAGCCATGGCGGTGAATGATGGTAAAATTATAGCCATTGGCACAAATGATAATATCTTAAAACAATTTGAAGCAGATGAAGAAGTAAATGCTTCGGGCAAATTTATTTATCCTGGATTTATTGATGCACATTGTCATTTTACAGGTTATGCAACCGATATGTGGAAATGCGACCTGGTGGGCACAACATCTTTCGCAGATGTGATCGAAAAAATTAAAACCTACAGTGAGCATGCTCCCATGCAATGGATATATGGCCGGGGATGGGATCAGAATGATTGGGAAATAAAAGATTATCCTGATAAAAAAATGCTGGATAGCCTTTTCCCTACACAACCTGTTTTTCTTAAGCGTATTGATGGTCATGCTGCACTTGTAAATCAGGCTGCATTAGATCTTGCTGGAATAACCTCAACCACTACTATCAATGGGGGTAGTATAGAACTTAAAAATGGACAGCCCACCGGCATTCTTATAGATAATGCTATGGACCTGGTAGATGGAAAAATTCCGGCTATCAGTGATAGCCTTGCAATTTCTTATTACATAAAAGCCCAGCGGCTATGCTTTGCCGCAGGGCTCACGGGCGTGCATGATTGTGGTGTGAGTGAACATACGTTGGACTTGGTACAAGAGGCATATAAAAATTCCGGCTTACGCATGAAGATCTTCGCATTGCTTACAGACAGTGCACATTATTATGATAGATGGATTGCTAAAGGGCCTTATAAAAATGGCAACCTGCACGTGGGTGGTTTTAAATTATATGCAGATGGTGCATTAGGAAGCAGGGGTGCATGCCTGCTGCAGGATTATACGGACAAGGCAGGATGGAAGGGGTTCTTATTAAGCGATACTTCCTATTTCACCCAAATTGCAAACCGGCTTTATAATTCAAAACTACAGATGTGTACCCATGCCATCGGCGATAGCGGGAACAGGCAAATCTTAAAAACCTATGCTGCAGTTTTAAAAAGTAAAAATGACCGTCGCTGGCGCATTGAACATGCCCAGGTAATTAGAGAAAATGATTTTCATTTTTTTGCTGATTACAATATCATCCCTTCTGTGCAACCTACACATGCTACCAGCGATATGTACTGGGCAGGGCAAAGGCTTGGCACCGAACGAATAAAAGGAGCCTATGCTTACCAACAATTATTGAGTGCAAATAAATGGATGCCTTTAGGAACAGATTTTCCTGTCGAGGATATCAGTCCCATCAAAACTTTTTTTGCAGCAGTAATAAGGCAGGATGCCAAAGGATTTCCTGCAGGTGGCTTCCAGCCAGAAAATGCCCTTAGCCGCCAGGATGCTTTAAGAGGTATGACGATATGGGCCGCCAAATCAGCATTTGAAGAAAAAGAAAAAGGAAGCCTTGTGGCTGGCAAAGCAGCAGATTTTATTTTGCTGGATATGGATCTCATGAAAGCGGCACCGGCAGCCATATTAAAAACTAAAATAACGGCTACATACGTGGATGGAAAGAAAATGAAATTTGAATAGGCTAAGCAGCTTCGATAGTGATGTCGTTTACACTTTGCATAGTTTCTCATTTATACTCAAAGGATGAATTTGAATTTGGTTATGAAAACAAGCCTAAATCTTATGTCACGTTATTTTAAGAATTGTCATTTACTACTTGTCGTCGCTATAAGTTTTTTTAGCTCTTGTAATTCTCCCCGGTATATCTATGCAGCATCGCCACCCAATAATCCCAATTTCTCAGAAAAAGGACAATCCAAGTTGGCTGCATATTATTCATCTGTTCTGGGGCATAGTTCTACAGAAAAACTTGCAGCAGGCTTGGATTTGCATGGAGCTTTTGCCATAAGTGATCATTGGGCAGTCATTAGCTCTTATTACCAAAGAACAGAAAAGGATGTTTTCACCGAAGTAGATTTTAACGATCCGTTTAAAAATTCTGTTGTAAAATATAAAAGGAATTCAGTTGAATTAGGCGCAGGGTATTACACAGCTGTTAATGCAGGAAAATCTATTTTTATTAATTTGTATGCGGGGGCTGCTACAGGCAAATTAGCGATAGATGATAATGGGACAGACCAGAACAATATGAATTATACCCGTTACTATAGCAATCATGCCTCAAAATTTTTCTTTCAGTCTGCAGTAAATTTTATTCCAAGCCCCAATTTCAATTTATCTTTTATTGTAAAATCCACTTATGTTCAATACAGAAACATCCATACATCATATACTATAGATGAATTGCAAACGCTACGATTGGATGAGATAAACAATAAAACTTTTAATTTTATTGAGCCAGCCGTAAATTTTGAAATTGGGCTTACTAAATATCCGGGGATTAAACTTTCCGCCTTACTTTCTTGGGTTGCAAACCATCCTTTTTACGATAATAACATCCGTTATTCTAACAGCTCCATCGGGCTGACTTTAGATTTTTCAAAACTTGGTAAATGGTCAAAATAATGATACACATTTTCGAAAAAATTTTGTTGTATGTATTTGCTTTTCCAAAGGAGATGGCTTTGAAACTTTAAAAAGGAAACAAGCGAAAATGAGAACTGGGATAAATAAATAATAGGCTTGTTTAGGTGAGGATTATATGATGGGCGGATTAAAAAACAGTCTCAATGTTTTTTCTTTATCTCCCAAACATCTTATCCAGTTCATCTTTTTTAAAACTCATATAGGTAGGCTTGCCATTGGGGCTGGCATTTGGTATGGCACAGGCAAAGAGATCATTTATTAATTGCTGCATTTCTTTTTGTGCCAGCGGGGTACCTTGCTTAATGGCCTGTTGCAAGGCAAGGGAACGAAGCAGCTTTTCTCTTTTAGAAAATTTTATATCGGTACTGAAATGCTTGTACTGCTCCAGCATTTTTTCTATAGCTGCTTTTTCATTTCCTATCACCAAGTCAGCAGGTGTACCCTGTACTACAAAACTATTATTGCCAAATGGCTCTAACTGGTAACCAAGCAAGTGTAGATCGGGCAACAGCTCCTGCAACAAAACTGCATCAGCAGCGGCCAGGTCAATAGAGACCGGGAAGAGACTTTGCTGTGTTGTCATAGGCTTGCCTTCCATAGCTGCGGCAAATTTTTCATACAAAATTCTTTCGTGTGCATTCTGCTGATTTACCAACAGGTAACCACTATCATTCTGCAATACGATGTATGCATTGTGCAGTTGAAGTAATGCACAATCTTCCGAGGGCTGTTCTGAATTTATTTTTTGTGACGTATGTAAAACGGGTGCAGCTACAGTTTCTTTAGGCTCATAAAAATCTTTCCAATGCTTTAGTTCGCTTTTATTTTCTATAAAATGTGCCTGGTTTTTTTGGGTAAATGTTTGAAAAAGAGAGGAGGATGATGCCGATGATTTCTTTTCTTCATCAAAAGGTTTGGTCACCGCATCCAGGCTTTGTATAGATGCATCCAAATCAAAATCCAAAGTGGGCGTTATGCTGAATTGTGCCAGTGCATGCTTTACCGCACTCTGCACAAAAGCATAGACAATCTTTTCATCTTCAAATTTTATTTCCTGCTTGGTTGGATGCACATTTATATCTAATTGTGCAGGATCAAGGTCAATGAACAACGCATACATCGGGTAACTGTCCTTTGGTATCATCTCGTCAAAGGCATTCATGACCGCATGATTGAGGTAAGCGCTCTTTATAAAACGATTGTTCACAAAAAAATACTGATCGCCACGGGTTTTCTTTGCTGTTTCAGGCTTACCCACAAAACCGGTTATGTTCAGGTAATCTGTGTGCTCCTGTACCGATACCAGCTTTGCATTATAAGTATTGCCAAGTATCTGAACAATGCGTTGCTTAAGTGAGCCCTTCTCCAAATGAAAAACCTGCTGCCCGTTTGAGCTGAACGAAAAGAATATTCCTGGGAATGCCATGGCGACCCGGGTAAACTCATCTACAATATGTCTTAATTCAGAAGGATTGCTTTTTAAAAAATTCCTTCGGGCAGGCACATTAAAAAATAGATTTTTCATTGCGATACTGGTGCCCTGCTCCATTCCCACGGGTTCCTGTGTTTTTACAAAACTGTTTTCTATTTCAATATAACTTCCTGCGGCATCGTCCCTGCGGCGGGTCTTTAATTCTACCTGTGCAACTGCAGCAATGCTGGCCAATGCCTCGCCCCTGAAGCCCATAGTCTTTATGCGAAAGAGATCTTCTATATGTTGTATTTTGGAAGTGGCATGGCGCTCAAAGGCCATCCTGGCATCTGTTTCACTCATGCCTTTGCCGTTATCTATTACCTGGATAAGCGCTTTGCCCGCATCATTCACCAGCAGTTTTATTTCGTCCGCACCGGCATCCACTGCATTTTCCATTAGCTCCTTTACCGCACTTGCAGGGCGCTGTATCACTTCGCCTGCAGTTATCTGGTTTGCAATGTTATCGGGTAATAATTGAATAATATCCAGCAAAATTTCCTTGTTTATTGCCGCAAAACTAAGCGATTAAAGGGGGAAATCATTTACATAAACTTTTATTAAATATCCACTTAAAGAGCAATTATTCCCGTTAAAATATTGTTCTTAATCCAGTTTACCTTTCAAAATCAATTATTTTGCAGTCGAAGGATTTGAATTAAGAATCAATAGCCGCCAGTTTAAATATTCCATATGAAATTATTTGTCCTCTACATTTTATTTAGTTTTTGTATTTGTTTCAGCCAGGCCCAGTACCCCAGGGGAACTGAAGCAGCAGCTACCCGCTGGGCCGACAGTGTGTATAGTAGCCTTAGCAATGAACAACGCATTGCACAATTAATGGTAGTGAGGCTATCAACTATTGATGGCAACAGGAAGGTTGTTTTTTTTGACAAACAAGTTGACAGCCTTATTGACCGCTACAATATTGGGGGAATTGTTGTATTCCAGGGCAGCCCGGTTATGCAGGCAAATATTCTCAATCAATTGCAGGCAAAAGCCAAGACACCGTTGCTAATGTGTATAGATGCAGAATGGGGATTGGGCATGCGTATAATTGATAGCGTGCTTCCGTTGCCGAGGCAAATGATGCTGGGGGCGGTACAGGATGAAACCATAGTATACCAATACGGCCAGGTAGTGGCCGACCAATGCAAGCGCATGAATATTCATGTAAATTATGCACCTGTGATTGATGTGAATAATAATCCCAATAACCCGGTTATAAACGACCGCAGTTTTGGAGAAGATAAATATAAAGTGGCACGCTTTGGAATGGAATATATGCGTGGCATGCAAGACAATGGCGTACTGGCTTGCGCTAAACATTTTCCGGGGCACGGTGATGTATCGGTGGATTCACATTACGATCTGCCGGTGATCAATAAAACCATGGCACAACTAGAGTCGCTGGAGCTTTATCCTTTCCGCAAACTTGTGGATGCGGGTATCGGCAGTGCGATGGTTGCTCATTTATACATACCAGCTATTGATACAACTGCCAACAGGGCAACGTCGTTATCACCTGCAAATATCAACGGCCTGCTTCGCAGCTCCCTTCATTTTGAAGGCCTAACGTTTACCGACGCCCTGGAAATGCAGGGAGTGAAAAAATTCTTTCCTGATGGAGCAGCATCTGTACAATCGCTGATAGCTGGCAATGATATGTTATGCCTGCCAGGTGATGTGCCACTCGCAATTGAAAAGATTACCGAAGCCATTGCCAACAAGAGATTAAGCTGGAAGGATATTGAACTGCATTGTAAAAAAGTATTGCTTGCAAAATACATCTATACCTTACCTCATCTGGTTCCAATAAAAACTACGAATCTTGCTGAAGACCTGAACAGGTATGTCCCATACATGCGCAGACTTATTGCAGAAAATGCAATTACCCTTGTTGCAAAAAATAACCCTGCGTTTTTTCCCTTTACAAATGCAGCTTCGCAGGAAACTGCATGCCTTATCATTGGCTCCGATACAGCCAATGGATTTGCAAGGCGTATGCAAACTGACCATCATGCAAATCTTTTTTACCTGAATTATAAAATAAAAGACAGCGTTCTTATTGCTAATTTATTAACGAAGGTAAAGGCATATAAAAATATTATTATTGGCATTCATAATTTCAGCCGTGTGCCAAACAATAATTTTGGGATCAGCAACGAGGCGGTGCAACTGGTAAATAACCTGGCAGGAAATAACAGTATCATATTCCAGTTTGGAAATGCTTATGCAGCCAAAAATTGGTGCAAGGCTCCAAACCTAGTTATATGTTATGAAGATGATGCCATTATCCAAAATACTGCCATAGACTTGCTGCAAGGAAAACTAAAGTATAAAGGAACCCTGCCTGTTACGGTTTGTGATAACCTGGAATTTGGGACAGGCATTACCGGTAATTTTAATCTTCCTTCAGTAAATCCCAAAGAAGTTGGATTAGATGCTGCGAAACTAAATATCATTGATTCCATTGCTTATGACGCCATTTCAAGAAAGGCCATACCTGGGGCAGTTATCCTGGCCGTTAAAGACGGTAAGATAGCCTACCAAAAAGCTTTTGGAACAGAAAGTTTTACAAGTAACAAGCCTGTTACGCTTTCATCAGTTTTTGATATGGCTTCTGTTACCAAGATTTGTGCAACAACCATATCGCTGATGAAGCTTTATGAAGAAAGTAAACTGGACTTTAAAAAAACATTGGGCGATTACCTTGCATGGACCCGTGGAAGTAATAAAGAAAATATCACCGTAGAACAGATGCTGTTGCACCAGGGAGGCTTATCTGCATTCATTCCTTTTCATAGAGAAACTTTAGATAAAGCAGGTGTACCAAAGCCTGGTACTTTCAGCCCCACTTACACTGATTCTTTTTCAATACCAGTTGCTGCAAATATGTTCATGCGAACAACCTGGCGTGATACGATGTACAAAAGAATTTTACAGAGTCCACTGGGCGAAGCAGGAAAATATGTTTATAGTGATAATGATTTTATTCTTTTGGGAAAGATCGTAGAAGCTATCAGCGGTATGAGCCTGGATAGTTATGTGAGAAAAAATTTCTATGAGCCGATGGGACTAAATTCCGCAGGATTTCTCCCAATGGATCATATGCCACTAGCGCAAATAATTCCAACAGAAGACGAAAAGCAATTCAGGATACAATTGTTGCAAGGTTATGTACATGATCCCGGTGCGGCTATGTTTGGCGGTGTATCGGGCCATGCCGGATTATTCAGTAATGCATATGATATCGCTTCCATCATGCAGATGCTGTTAAATGGTGGTGAAATTAATGGTCACCGTTATTTACAAAAATCTACAGTTGATTTATTCACGGCGTATCATAGCGAGATCAGCCGACGTGGCTATGGTTTTGACAAACCAGAGAAAGATAATGCAACAAGAAAGGAACCCTATCCAACTTTATCCTCATCGCCGCTAACCTTTGGCCATACCGGCTTTACAGGCACATGCACCTGGGCAGATCCTGCGAACAATATTTTGTTTGTATTCCTTAGTAATAGGGTTAATTCAGTCACACCAGACTTATTCTTAAAAATGAGTGTGCGGCCAAAGGTTCATGAAACCATTTACCAGGCAGTAATAAAATAATAGTCCGTATTACATCATGCTATGAAAAACAGCATGTTCTTTGTGTACTATTATTGAAATAAGCAAGATGAGAAAAAATATAGGTTGGGTTTTTATGGCACTGGTATGTTTTATATCATGCAAGGATCAATATGATATTTGTGATACGCCACGAACGGTGCAACTTAATGGAGGATTTTATCATCGTATGGGGGGGACAGAAACGGTGAATACTGCACCTGCTTTTACATTATCAGTATTAGGTACAAATCTTAACTTGTATGATCAGCAAGCGGGACTTCAAAAATTCAACCTGCAGCTAAACCAAATCTCAGATACCGCAAAGTATTTTGTAAGACTTAATAACAGTACTGGCGCTGATACAGTTACTATTGTTTATTATTCCCAGCTGGTAACCTTGCCGGAGCCTTGTGGAATTATAACTACCAATACACTAACGTCTGTGAAGACCACAAGACATTCAATAGATACTGTAACAATTGTAAATCCTGCAGTTGGTACAACTGGAGCGCAAAATATAAAGCTTTACTTCTAATAAAAGGGAAGTTTACGTTTTAAATCTACCTTGTGTAATTAAAAAAACAGCTAATTTTCAAGCTGAATTTATTTAATTATTTATGGCATATCCTTATCAGATCACATCCGCAGAACAATACCAGGAGCACTATACAAAAAGCCTTAATGATCCGGAAGGATTCTGGGGAGGCATTGCTGAAAATTTCCAATGGCGTAAAAAGTGTAGCAAAGTTTCTGACTGGAATTTTACAGAACCAAAAATTGAATGGTTTAAAGATGCGAAACTTAACATCACTGAAAACTGCATTGATCGCCATTTAGAAAAACTCGCAAATGAACCGGCTATTATCTGGGAACCCAATAACCCGGAAGAAAGAACAAGAATAGTAACCTATGCCCGCCTGCATAAAAGAGTTTGCCAATTTGCACAAGTATTAAAAAATAATGGTGTAAAAAAAGGTGACCGGGTTTGTATCTACATGGGCATGGTACCTGAGCTTGCTTACGCCGTTTTAGGATGTGCAAGAATTGGCGCCATTCACAGTGTTATATTCGGGGGCTTTAGTGCACAAAGTATTGCAGACAGGCTTGAAGATGCACAAGCAACATTTATTGTCACCTGCGACGGCGCTTACCGTGGCGCAAAAGCTATTCCACTAAAAAGTATTATTGATGATGCATTGATTGGTAACAAAACTGTAAAGAAAGTAATTGTTTATACAAGAACAAGAACAGCAGTGAGCATGCTAAAGGGAAGAGATGTGTGGTGGGAAGATGAAATGGAATATGCAGAATGGCAGATAGAAAAAGATGGAGTGGTAAGTTTTCCCGCAGAAGAAATGGACGCAGAAGATCCATTATTCATTTTATATACTTCGGGAAGTACAGGCAAGCCCAAAGGTGTTGTGCATTCAAGTGCAGGTTATATGGTGTGGACGGGATATACTTTTGTAAACGTTTTTCAATACAAACCAGGCGACGTATTTTTTTGTACAGCAGACATTGGTTGGATAACAGGACATAGTTATATTCTTTACGGGCCGCTAAGTGCAGGTGCCACCAGCCTGATGTTTGAAGGCATTCCCACCTGGCCCGATGCTGGAAGGTTTTGGGATATCGTTGATAAGCACAAAGTAAATATTTTATACACTGCACCAACAGCAATCAGGAGTTTGATGAGTTATGGTAATAACCCACTGGAAGGAAAAGATCTTTCCTCATTAAAGGTATTAGGTACTGTTGGGGAGCCTATCAATGAAGAAGCATGGCATTGGTACGATGAAAATATCGGTAAGAAAAAATGCCCGATCGTAGATACCTGGTGGCAAACTGAGACCGGTGGAATCCTGATTTCAAATATGGCAGGCATCACTCCTTCCAAACCTTCGTATGCAACATTGCCTATGCCCGGCATTGAGCCTGTGCTAATGGATGAAAAAGGAAATGAGATTGTAGGTAATGACGTTAGCGGAAATCTCTGTATCAGGTCTGCATGGCCGGGTATTTTGCGAACTACTTACGGGGATCATGAACGTTTCAGAACAAATTATTTTACAGCATATCCTGGTTTATATTTCACGGGTGATGGTTGCTACCGGGATGCAGAAGGAAATTACCGCATTACCGGAAGAGTGGATGATGTATTGAATGTAAGCGGCCACCGCATTGGAACAGCAGAAGTGGAAAATGCCATCAACATGCACACAGGTGTGATAGAAAGTGCTGTTGTAGGTTTTCCGCATGAAATAAAAGGACAAGGTATTTATGCATTTGTAATTTATGGGCGCATGCACAGCGACGAGGAACATACAAAAAAAGATATTCTGCAAACAGTAACAAGGGTTATTGGCGCTATTGCAAAACCAGATCAAATACAGTTTGTAACAGGCTTGCCAAAAACAAGGAGTGGCAAGATCATGCGAAGAATATTAAGAAAAATTGCGGAAGGAGAAACTACCAACCTTGGTGATACAACTACGTTGCTTGATCCGGGTGTAGTGGAAGAAATTATCAAAGGGAAGAAATAAAAAAAGGCTGGAAGTTTATCCAGCCCTTTTACTTTTATAAATTTTATTAATATCCAAATATCTCTTCGAGCCCCAGCTTTTTCACTTCTCCATATTTTTTCATATCATCCATGCTTAGCTTTTTTTCTGATGCAACAATTGCATACGTGTAAGGTTTGTTAGCAAGGTATCTTGAATGAAAATCTTTTATCTCTTTATAGCTCAATTTATCTATTGCTTCATATTTTGTTTTGCGAATATCTTCCGTCAATCCTTTGCGTTCTGCATCCAGGTAATTAAAGATGATGGCATCCTGAACAATGCGCTGGGTTTCTATATCCTTTTTCAAATTGCTTTTTGCAAAAGCAACATTTGATTCAATTTCAGGAACTGAATTCAATAATTCATTCATAGCAGTTACTGCCTCATTGAATTTATCTGCCTGGCTGCCCACATAAGCAATGGTATAATAAGGATCTTCTTTTTTGTCAGGAGATACATAAACAGCAAAGGTAGAATAGGCCAATGCCTTACTTTCCCTGATAGTTTGAAATACGATGGCTCCCATTCCGCCTCCAAAATAGTTATTGAATAATTCCACTATTGCTTCTTCTTTTGGATTGTACAATTCATTATTTCTTAACCACCTTGTTTCTGCCTGCACCATATTGTAATCAGCAAACAATACCTGGTTTTTTGTTTGTTCTGCAGGTGTAAATCTTACGGGGCTTCCTGCCGATTGAAATGCAGTGGGCAGGCTGTGTAATTTTTTAAGAGAGGCTGTGAGAGCCGGCAAAGGCTGAGGGCCATAATATAAAATACGGTGAGATACATTCTTCATATTATGCAGCATTTCCACCAGCTCTGCGGATGAAGTGCCTTGCAATTGTGCATCCGATAACACATAATTAAAAGGATTATTTGCACCATAACGGGCATACATCGTTAACCCTGACATGATCGCAGCTTTATTCGCTTTTGCATCGGTCCTTGCTTTTTGTAACCTTGCTTTCAATGAATTTAATGCGGCTTCATCAGCTTTGCAATTAGCTAACAGGTCTTCAAAAAGAGTAACGGCTTTATTAAAATTCTCTTGCAAACCTTCTATTGTTACCGTTGTAAATTCCGGGCCGGGGCTAACGGTGAAACTGCAGGCTATTTTATAAAACTCCTTGGTGATATCTTCTGTACTCATTTTATCAGTACCCAAAAAAGAAAGATATTGTGCGGCAATGCTTAATTTTTTATCATTCCATGTTCCCAGGTTGTAGCGGTAACGCAGGCGGAAAATACTGTTGTCTTTATTTTGCACATACAGCACCTGCGCCTGGCCCAATGTAGATTTCTGAAGATCCTTTTTATAATTAAGCCATACAGGCTTCACTGGAGTTGACGGCATATTGTTCACCATCTTTACAAAAGCAGATTGCTTTGTTGTATTTGTTTCTACAGGCGTAATGGCAGGCTTCTCCACCTTTACAATATTCTTATCTTCTCCTTTTCTTTTGTAAACTGCTACATAATTTTCAGCAAAATATTTATTGGCAAAAGCAACTATATCTTTCTTTGTAATTTTTGATAACTGATCAATGTAGGCAACTTCCTTCCGCCAATCCAGTTCGTCTGTAAATGCATTCATCAGGTTACTTGCTCTTGAATTATAGGTTTCGTATTCAAGTATTTTATTTTTCTTTTGATTGTTGATGATCGAAGTGATAAGATTATCATCAAAGTTTCCTTTTTTAAGATTTTCAATTTCTCCCAGCATTAAAGATTTTACATCATCCAGTGACTGGCCAAGTGTAGGATTTCCACGCATATAGAGCATGCCATAATCTATCAGCGAAAAAGTAGAAGCCGACGCCCTCAGTAGTTTTTGTTTTTTTACAAGGTTAAGATCCATCAGGCCGGCCTTGCCGTTAGTTAATATTTGTCCTACCAAATCAGCCAGTAAAATATCTTCTGATTTATTACCTGGCAAGCGGAACCCCATAGTGACACTTTCCGCATCAGGGCCAACAACTTCTGTAATTATAGGAGAAGTAATAGGGGCTTCCGGTTGAAAGCTATAGCGGGTTACAGCCTTGTTTTGCATATAAGAAAAAGCCTGGTCAATTTTTTTGATCAATAAATCAGGATTAAAATCTCCGGACATGATCACCGCCATATTATTGGGTACATACCAGGTATCATAATACTTCTGAATTTCTTTCAGTGAAGGATTTTTCAAGTGTTCAATGGTGCCGATGGTTGTTTGTTTTCCGTAGTTATGGTTCTTAAATAATTCTGAAAATAATTTTTCATTCACTTTGCGGCCATCATCATCCAGCCCACGATTTTTTTCTTCATATACTGCTTCCAGTTCAGTATGAAATATCCTTAACTGCGGATTCCGAAAACGCTCGGCCTGAACGGCGAGGTACTTATCTATGGAACTTGATGGCACATCTTCCTGGTAAACTGTTTGTTCAAAAGAGGTGAATGCATTACTGTTTTGCGCACCCATTGATCCCATCATTTTATCATATTCATTTGCAATTGAAAAATGGCTTGCCACACCAGATACAGAATCAATCTGGTGGTAAATTGCTTTGCGTTTTTCAGGGTCGGTGGTGTGATTGTATTGCTCGTATAAAGCACTGATCTTATCAAGCTCTGGTTTTTCTTTTGCCCAATCCAACGAACCAAATTTATCAGTGCCTTTAAAAAGCATATGTTCCAGGTAATGCGCTAGACCCGTGTTGGTAGCAGGATCTGTTTTGCTACCTGCTTTTGTAGCAATATATGTCTGGATACGGGGATCTTTATTGGTTGGACTAAGTATTACCGAAAGGCCGTTCTTCAATGTATAAAATCTTGCTTTTGCAGGATCAAAAGTTACGTACTTATAAGTGTAGCCGCCGGACGTGGCAGTCTTCCATTCAAAATTTCCTTGCGCACTGGAACTTAGTTGGGTAAAAACCAATACTACCGGTAACAACAATTTAAAAACGTTCATATAATTTTCAATTTTTTAGGTGGTTGTAAAAATAGGGATAATAAGCTTTGCGGTATTACCATTTATACTATGATTAAGCTAATTTTGACCTAATCTTCATTATGAGAAAAGCAACCCGGATTCTCTTTAAATTTCTAGTAAGTTTATTTGTCATATTAAATATTATCGTTGCTTTTCACGCCTATAAGTTTACGCATTTTTATAATCCCGGAGAAGTAGTTATAAAGCCTGCTGCGCAAAAGACCGGCTGGGATAAAACGAAAGAAATTCTTTTTGGATTCAATGCTATCAAGCAGCAAAACCAAGTAGCTGATAGCAACTACAAGACAATTTATTTTACCACATTGGATAATTTAAAGCTGGAAGCTTGGTATATGCCTGCTGACAGCACAAGGGGTACAGTTGCTTTATTTCATGGGCATGGCAGTAAAAAATCTGCTGTGCTCTCCGAAGCAGCAGTGTTTCATAAGCTTGGGTATAATACAATTCTGTTAGATTTCAGGGCACATGGTAACAGTGAGGGGAATACAACCACAATTGGTTACAAAGAAGCCGAAGATGTAAAGCTTGTGTATGATTACCTGAAAGAAAAACATGAGCAGCACATAATTTTATATGGCATTTCCATGGGGGCTTCCACCATTACAAAGGCCATAAACGATTACCAGTTGGAACCGGAAAAGATCATCCTGGATATGCCATTTGCTTCTTTACCTGATGCAGTAGTAGGCAGGGTAAAAATGATGAAGCTTCCTGCGCAACCCATTTCAACTTTACTTACTTTTTGGGGTGGTGTTGAACATGGATTCTGGGCTTTCAATATGAAACCAGCGGAGTATGCAAAGAAAATAATTTGTCCTGTGCTGCTTCAGCGTGGCGCCCAGGATAACCGGGTGACACAAAATGAAACAGAATGGATCTATCAAAATATAAGCACTGAAAAAAAGCTTGTCATCTATCAATCAGCAGGGCACGAATCCCTGTGTAAAAAAGAACCTGAAAAATGGCAGCAGGAAGTAGCTGCTTTCCTGAAATAATGCATCCCCGTGATCTATCTATAAAAGATTTTTCTTATCAGCTTCCTGATGATAAAATTGCAACTCTCCCATTGCAAAACAGGGATGCTTCCAAATTACTTATCTATAAAAACAACAAAATATCTGAAGATATTTTTTCAAATCTGCAGGGATATTTACCACCGGGAAGCCTGTTGGTTTTTAATGATACAAAGGTTATCAATGCAAGAATATTATTTACCAAAACTACCGGTGCGGCTATAGAAGTGTTTTGCCTTGAGCCAGCAGATGATATTACTGAATATCAAACCGTGCTTGGTACCACCGGTGCGATTGCATATAAATGTTTTGTAGGCGGTGCATCCAAATGGAAAAATGAAACCTTGCAAAATAAATTTTTAATTGCCGGACAAGAAACGGTCTTGCATGCAA
>JBDSEE010000139.1:0-5572 GCA_039920245.1 Ferruginibacter sp. | reverse complement strand
TACTGGAACTCCAGGGACGTCTACAGCTATTGAAAAAGAATGGTGCAGAAGCTATTTCGTTTTACAGGAAATTTAATGAACTGGAACCAAACAATCCTGCTGTTCAATATAGCATTGCAAGGTTATATGCCCAAGCAAATAAAAACCACGATGCTTTGCAATGGCTTAGGAGATCAATAGCAAGTGGTTTTAATTATTCCTGGGTGCTGGATGCAGATGATAGCTGGAATGAATACAGGAATAAAGCTGACTGGAAAACTATATCTAAAACGATGGTTGCAAAAACTTATGCTGAGTAGTTACCTGCCTAAATCAATTTTATAAATGGGTGATTGCCTGCAAATATTTTCAGCAACATAAGGTTTGCTGCAGTAAGTATGCCTTGCCTTTACACTTGTTTGCGCAATGGCTGATTGCATCACAACGTCCCAGGTTGGATTCTTTAACACACTGCAGTTATTCTCTAAAGATGTTTTGAAAAAATAAGTAAAGAATCCACCGAAGTTATTATTGCCTGCTGCCCTTTGCGTAGTGTCGGCGGCAGTTGCAATTATGGACATAGGAGTTTTGTTAAAGAATAATTGCCTTAGGTTATCTTCATTCCATTGCACACCAGAACCTTTTGTTTTCAAGGGTTTGGAACCAATGGTATTTGTTTTTTCTACTTCGTCATTGCAACAATCACTCATAACAAGGTTTATTCTTGCGCCTTTCTTTTTTATTATTTTATAAATGTCGTCCATGGACATTGCCAGTTGTAAGTAATCGTCGGTCGGCTTCGCTCTCAGGTCTATATTGGGAAACCTGTTTGGCGATCCTTTCTTTCGGAAACCATGCCCCGAATAATAAAACACAACGATATCATTGGGGCCAGGATTTATGTTCTTTAAACCAACTTCTACATTCTTCCTGTTGTAGCGGGTGCCCGAGACAGAATCCACGATTAGTTTTATGCCGAGGTAATTTGTAAGGTCTGCAAAAGTTTTCAAGGTGCGATCCATATCCTGAGCGCAAGAGCCGCCAATTGTTTTTTCCAATGTATTTGCCACGATAAATAAATGAAGCATTGTATTTTTTTCTACAGCTGTAAGTCCCCTGGTAACTGGCTTAAACAGGGAGGTGAAAAAATCTTCATCTTCACTATAGAATTGTAAGAGGTAATTTTTCTGTAACTCCGGCATGGTAATAAACCTGGATGAAAATGCATGTATCCTATCCTTATCCAGGTCCTTATAACCTGCTGCCAACATGCCGTTGGGTTCCATAATCCCCGGCTCTGCCGTGCTGCTTAATATAATTTTTGGTACCAGTACGCCAGATTGTTTTCCAACAATCATCCTTGGGTTTATGAAATTCAGTAAAACATGATTGCTGTCTTCTAATCCAGAAGTGAGCAATACGGGTTCCTGCTCGGCATCATACTCCATCACTGCATCCTGATTATGATTCATGTATCTTAATCTCATTACACCTGTACCATCCTCATACATTACAAGGAATGCATTGTAAACAGTGCTATCCCCAGTCTCTTTTAAATTGTATTGAATATGATAAAATGACTGCGCTTTTGTGCAGAAATGCGTAATAAAAAGGAGTAGTAAAATAGAAATTCTTTTAAGCAGCATAAGCCAGTTTGGTTTCTAAAGCTACAAATAGATTTATGAAATGCAAATCTTAGATGGCCCCAATGTAATGTAATTTCACACAAGGGTAACAAAGAAGACAAAGGTCACCAAGGAATATAATGCTGATCGATATTATTTTATGTTGGTTTTTACTTTGTATTCCTGGCTTCTTTTTTTAGTTTTTCTTTTGAGGTAGCCTTGAAGTGACGTGTTATATTTTAATTTTGTCTTGCTGCAAATTCCCTACGAATAATGTTTAGGGCAGCACCAGCTTTGAACCATTCAATCTGTTGCTTATTATAAGTATGGTTGGCCATGATCTCATCCTTTTTGCCATCCTTGTGTTTTAATATGATCTTTATTTTTTTGCCTGGTGCAAATGTTTTCATCCTGATCACGTCTATCACATCATCTTCGTGTATCTTATCATAATCTGCTTTGTTGTCGAAAGTGAGTGCGAGCATTCCCTGTTTCTTTAAGTTGGTTTCATGTATGCGGGCAAATGATTTCACCAATACTACTCTTACCCCAAGATGCCTTGGTTCCATAGCAGCGTGTTCTCTTGAAGAACCTTCTCCATAATTCTCATCACCTACAACGATGGTTCCAATGCCAGCGGCTTTATAAAAACGCTGGGTATCCGGCACCGTGTTATACTGCCCCGTTACCTGGTTCTTTACAAGGTTTGTTTTTTCATTGAAGAAGTTCACTGCGCCTATCAGCATATTGTTGCTGATGTTGTCGAGGTGGCCCCTGTATTTTAACCATGGTCCTGCCATAGAAATATGATCAGTTGTGCATTTACCCTTTGCTTTTATCAACAGGTACATGCCTGTAAGGTTCTCGCCATTCCATTCAGGGAATGGATCTAATAACTGAAGGCGTTTGCTATCGGGCGATACGATCACCTGAACATGACTTCCATCAGGTGCCGGTGCCTGGTACCCTGGATCATCCACAGCAAATCCCCGTGGCGGTAATTCAAAGCCGCTTGGAGGGTCGAGTTTTACATATTCTCCTTTATCATTCAATAATGTGTCTGTAAGCGGGTTGAAATCCAGGGTGCCTGCAATTGCCATGGCTGTAACTATCTCTGGTGAACCAACAAAGGCATATGTATTTGGGTTGCCATCTGCACGCTTGGCAAAGTTGCGGTTGAAGCTATGGACAATCGTGTTCTTCTCTGCTTTTTCTGCACCCACTCTTGCCCACATACCGATACAGGGCCCACAAGCGTTAGCAAATACCGTTGCGCCAATCTTATCAAATACTTCCAGGAAGCCATCTCTTTCAATGGTAAATCTTACCTGCTCACTGCCAGGGGTAATCGTAAACTCTGAATTCAGTTTCAGGCCTTTGTCAGACACCTGTCTTGCAAGACTGACAGCCCTGCTGATGTCTTCATAGGAGGAGTTTGTGCAACTACCGATCAATCCTACTTCAATCTTTGTGGGCCAGTTATGAGAAGCTGCTGCTTCTTTCATTTTTGAAATGGGCGTGGCAAGGTCTGGGGTGAAGGGACCGTTCAAGTGTGGCTCCAGGGTACTCAAATCTATTTCAATTACCTGGTCGAAGTAAGCAGCTGGATTTGCATATACTTCCTGATCGCCGGTCAAGTGTTCATGAATTGTATCTGCAACTGATGCAATTGCTTCCCTCCCGGTGGCTTTCAGGTAACGGCTCATACTTTCATCATAACCAAAAACGGAAGTGGTGGCACCTATTTCGGCACCCATGTTACAGATAGTGCCTTTACCGGTGCAACTCATACTGGTAGCACCTTCACCAAAATATTCCACTACGGCACCTGTACCGCCTTTAACGGTAAGTATACCTGCCACTTTTAATATTACATCTTTAGGTGCAGTCCATCCATTTAGTTTGCCGGTAAGTTTTATCCCTATCAGCTTTGGCATTTTAAGTTCCCATGGAAGGCCGGCCATTACATCACAAGCGTCTGCACCGCCTACCCCAATTGCAATCATCCCAAGGCCACCAGCATTTACTGTATGGCTATCTGTACCTATCATCATACCACCTGGAAATGCATAGTTTTCCAATACCACCTGGTGTATGATGCCTGCGCCAGGCTTCCAAAAACCGATGCCATATTTATCAGAGACGGAAGAAAGGAAATCGTATACTTCGCTGCTTTCGCTGACAGCCCTGGCCAGGTCTGTTTTGCTGTTGTCTTTTGCTTCTATAAGATGATCACAATGAACGGTACTTGGAACTGCTACTTTGGTGCGTCCACTTTGCATGAACTGTAACAATGCCATCTGTGCTGTGGCATCCTGCATGGCAACCCTATCGGGTGCAAAATCCACATAAGAGTTTCCTCTTTCAAAAGGCTTTTTGGGCAGGTCCTGCCAAAGATGTGCGTATAGTATCTTTTCGGTGAGGGTAAGCGGTTTGCCCAGGAATTTCTTTGCTGCTTCAATGCGTGCAGGAAAGTTCCCGTAAACCTTTTTGATCATTTCAATGTCGAAAGCCATAGTGTGAATTTGGTGATGGAAAATGCATCAACCCGGGACCAAAGTTGTAAAATATCCATGTTTTTCTATTTCCCGGATTGAACTGGCGCAAAATTACTTAAAAATGAAAGAAGCATCTTGCATAAAAGCAGTAATTTTAAAAATCATTTATTAATTTTGTGTTTAATACCGAACAAACAGGAATGTATTTTGTTAATCAAAAAACGACCGATTTATACCTTTATGAACCGTTTAAAACATTTTATCGAGTGGCATGTTTTCGGGGTATGCACTGCTATTGGCGAAAAAATGGGCATAGCGACCAGCACCATCCGGAAGTATTTTATCTATATAACTTTCCTGACGATGGGATCACCCGTTATCATATATATGTTCGTGGCGTTCTGGATGAATATTAAAAGATATATCATTAATGCGAGGAGGAACCCGTTGTGGTATCTTTAGCAGTCGGCAGTTGGCAGTTTGCAGTCGGCAGTTCGGCAGTTGGCAGTTAGCTCCCGATGGTTATCGGGATTCAGTCAGCAGTTCGCAGGGGACAGTGGCTATTTTCTCATAGAGCATGTCGGAGTTTTACTAATTTTTCCAATAAATTTTCGAGGAGGTTGAGGTGAAGCATATTTGCTCCATCGCTTTTGGCAACGGCGGGGTTGGGATGTGTTTCTATGAACAGCCCGTCTGCACCGGTGGCGATGGCGGCCTTTGCGATGGTTTCAATCATGGCAGGGTTTCCGCCGGTAATACCAGAAGATTGATTGGGTTGTTGTAATGAATGTGTACAGTCCATGATAACAGGTACCTGGTGTTCTTTCATCCAGGGAATGTTACGATAGTCTACCACCATGTCTGTATAACCAAAACTATTACCCCTTTCCGTGAGCCATACTTGATTATTGCCTGCGTTCTTTATTTTATCCACGGCAAATTTCATAGAAGGGCCGCTAAGAAACTGGCCTTTTTTTACATTCACGATCTTACCGGTTTTTGCGGCGGCTACCAACAGATCGGTCTGCCTGCAAAGGAAGGCGGGTATCTGTAGAATATCTGCATATTTTGCTGCCATGGCAGCTTCTTCGTGCGCATGGATATCTGTAGTAACTGGAAGGTTGAAGCTGGTTTTTATTTTATGGAGTAATTGCATCGCCGGTTCGTCGCCGATACCTGTAAAGGAGTCTGCGCTGCTGCGGTTAGCCTTGCGGTAAGAAGCTTTGAAGATATAGGGAATGCCTAATCTTTTGCAGGTGACTGAGACTTTTTCGGCTATTTGCATCATCATAGTTTCATCTTCCACAACGCAGGGCCCGGCAATAAGAAAAAAGTTGTTTTCATCATAGTCCTGGAGAGCGAAAAGTTCTTTCATAAATGTGTGCATGGTGCAAAGATAATGAACGTCTAATTATGCAGAAGCCGGTAGGGTAGGGGAGGAGTATGCCGTGCAACGGATTTATTACTCTT
>JBDSEE010000138.1:0-1938 GCA_039920245.1 Ferruginibacter sp. | reverse complement strand
TCGTGCAAACATGATCCTGACTGCTGCATTTGTTGAGGGTGTTGCCCTTTTCGCAGTTATCGCAGGCCTGTTAGCTGTTTTAAAAGGCTAAGCACAAAAACATTACTGCATCTGAAGCAAAGGGCGGGGGATGCAGTAATACATTTTTTTTTGACCTGGCTTTTGAAATACTATTTAGCATTGTTGCGTCGCACTCTTGTACATTTGAAGCATTGAGCAGCAACATTTTAAAATTGATTAATTTTCAAATTTTCAAATTAATACCATGGATCTTTTATTACCACATTTAGGTCTCATTGTTTGGACCATCATCGCATTTTTATTGGTGCTTTTCATCCTTAAGAAATTTGCATGGACACCAATTTTAAAAGGCCTTAACGATCGTGAAGCCAATATTGCCGGTTCTATTGCCACTGCAGAAAAAGTAAAACAGGAAATGGCAAACCTTAAAAGTGAGAATGAAGCCTTACTGGTACAAGCCCGTGAAGAAAGAGGCATTATGCTTAAAGAAGCTAAAGAGATAAAAGACAGAATGATCAATGATGCAAAAGAAGAAGCAAGAGTGCAGGCATCCAAGATTATCACTGAAGCTCAGGCGTCTATCAACAACCAGAAAATGGCAGCAATTGTAGATATCAAAAACCAGGTAGGAACATTGGTAATTGAAATAAGTGAAAAAATTCTCAGGAGAGAATTGGAAAATAAATCAGAGCAGGAAATTTATATAAAACAACTTGCAGAAGAAGTAAAACTGAATTAATTTTTTTGAAAATGTGCCTATAAAAAAATTGAGATCACCTGCACTTCTCATTTTCATATTTTCACATTTTCACATTTTCAAATTTTCGTTATGAACAATCCAAGATTAGCAGGCAGGTACGCTAAAAGTTTATTGGACCTTGCAAAGGAAAGGGGGCAAGTTGAGGAAGTGTATGCAGATATGAAAGTACTGAAAGCTTTGTTCGTTTCAAACCGTGATGTGGTTGCACTTGTAAAAAGCCCTATCATTAATGCCGATAAAAAAGATAAAATACTTAAAGCAATATTAAAAGATCGCATCAGCCCGCTCACACAGTTATTCATCGATTTGCTCGTGAAGAAAAACCGGGAGAATAATTTGCCAGAAATGACCAACACTTTCATTGATCAGTATAATGTATTAAAGAATATACACAGGGTAAAAATCAGTACAGCTGTTCCTCTAAGCTCGGAGCTGCGAGAAGTATTTATTCAAAAAATAAAGTCTGCTACTTCCATTCAAAATATTGAAATGGAAACTATAGTTGACCAAGCCCTTATTGGCGGCTTTAAACTCGAAATGGATGGGACACTTATAGACGTTACTGTCTTAAGAGATCTGAACGATGTAAAGAAACAATTTGCAGATAACGAGTATATACATAAGCTTAGGTAAGATATTTTAATAAAGAATTTTAAGGCCGCAGATTGCGGCTTTTTTTATGGACAAAAACCAGGTGATGAATGTATTGACTAGCCAATACCCAAAAAAAGCCTGTTTCATAAATTGAAACAGGCTTTAGAAATTATTTAATTATTTGATTCTTACTTTAGCTGCTGCTATCCGGCTGCCTTTATCATCTTTTAATTCAACCAGGTAAACTCCTGATGCAGCATTGTCCAGGTTTACATCCATCCTATCATAAGTCCTTGTAATATTATATGCCTTTGTATAAACTCTTGATCCTTTTGAATCATAAACATTCAAAGTTCTTACAAGGTTTGTACTATTAGGGCTGTAATATCTTACGATGAACTGGCCATTACTTGGATTAGGATAAATGAAAAGTATGTTAGATACTGAATCTTTTAATGTAACCCTGTTAGTTGTATTGGAACAACCCGTATTAAGATCGGTAACAACTACAGCGTAGTCACCAAAATCATCTACCGTAGCATTAAAGAAAGAGCCAGTTCTTG
>JBDSEE010000137.1:0-10373 GCA_039920245.1 Ferruginibacter sp. | reverse complement strand
TGGACATTTACCAGCTTTGTCTCTAGTAACTTCGGGGTGCATTGGGCAAGTGTAAACAGTTGCCATATTTTTGCTTTTCTTCATCATATGGCCTTTCGTGCCTTTCTTCATCATAGAACATCTACCCATTTTCCCACTCATTTCCATACAGTCGCCTTCTTTCATCCTCATCTTTTTACCATCTTTCATGGTACATTCACCGGTGGTCATACATTTAGTACCATTTTTCATGGTCATGTCTTTTTCCATTGGCATTGTTTTACCATCTTTCATTACCATCATTTTACCGTCTTTCATCATACAGCAATCTTTCATCATTGCAGGCTTGCTTTTGGTTTGTGCAAAAGAATTACTTGTTGTAAGGCATAGTGCCAGCATAAGCATTGAAGCAAATACTGTGGCAATTGTTTTTTTCATTTTCATCTTTATTATTTTAAAAAATATCTTCAGATGCGCTGTTGCCCGTTCTTCAGTATCGCTGTTGCCCGGTTTAATTAATTTGCCTTTACTAATTCCATTCCGCACTTGGGGCATTTGCCGGGTTTGTCTGATTTTACCTCCGGGTGCATCGTGCAGGTATAAGTTCCTGAGCTCATGTTTTCTTGTGAGCCGTGCTTTATTCTATAAAGCAATAATTCATTTTGTTTCTTTTTCATTGTTTTGTTTTAGTGATAATTTGAATTTATTTTTTTGTTTTTTCAATTTTACCTGTCCACCGGAAATCACATTTATCTGCTCCGCCTGCTATGCTTCCGGTTCTCTCCAGTTTAGCGTGCCATAACTCTGCCAAAGGATAGTCCAGAGAACACCAGGTTTTGGTACAAAATTTTGATAATCCTTTTGATTGAAAGTACTCTGCTACAGGGCATCTAACACAATCAAAACCGACTACATTATTTGCGGTCTTAACATCCTTCCATTCATAGGAAGGACTGTTAAACGGAAATGCCCTGAATAATTTAGTTGTTTTCAGCAAGTGGCTATCAATACTTCGATTGCCCCCTCCGGCCAACCACCAGGAGAGCCTCCCCATTTTTATATAAACTTTCCAGGCAATATCATAAAACAATTGGGTTGCTTTTTCTTCACTTTGTCCTCTTGCGGTTAATTCCTGGTAAAAGGCGGTTGACATGGCTGCAAGGTGAACCATAACAGAGCCACCCAAAGTGGGCATGGAAGTAACTTCGGGTTTTAACCTTTGATATCTTTGCCAATAACCGGAAAGTATTTGCCTGATTGTTTCTGCATCATAAAGGTTGGAGAGTACTTTTTTAGTCGCTTTGGCAGCCTGTCTTTTAAACCAGTATAGAAAAATGTATTTCATCGGTTAATTCTTTAAAAAAGTAAATAATGTTTCTTCAATTTATAATTATGCTCACGGTTCTTTAAACTTCGCCCTCCCTTTGAAAATAGTTTTTTGAGGAAGTTTATGGTGATATGACCTTTATAAAGCATAGTAAATGTAGTTTGATCCATAGGACGATTTTAAATTGACGAATAGCTAAAACATATTATTACATCTTCATTCCGTCCATCGGCTTTGCACCGTTCTTAAAAATGTACTCGCTGTTAATTAAATATGCACCTGTTGTTACAACTACATCACCTGCATTTAAACCACCTGTTATTTCTATCCTGTTTTCAACTTCTAAGCCTACCTGTACCATTTTACTTTTGAATGTGTTTTTGCCGGTCTTAATCCAAACTGTTGCGCCGTTGCCGTCTCTTATTACTGCATCTATTGGTAAGGATATAGCATTGCGCTGTGTGCCTTTTATATATACGTAAGCAGGCATACCGGGCTTTAGATGATGGTTTGCATTTGGAATAGCTATCCTAATTAAGTTGATACGGGTTTCAGTATTTATTTCAGGATTTACAAACTCTATTTTTCCATTGAATTGTGTACCTGGCATATCCGGTATTTTCACCATTGCAGTTTCATTGGGGTCTATCTTAGAAAGCTCTGAGGTATATACCTGCGCTTCTACCCAAAGGGTAGACAAATCTGCAAGTTGAACAACCGAACCGCCCTCCATAACATACTCCCCTTCCTTAACATCAAGTGAGGTAATATAGCCGGAAGCGTTACTATAGAATGAGGTTGTAGTCGGGGCGTTCTTAGATTTTGATAATTGATTTATTTGTGCATTGCTCATGCCCCATAACTGTAATTTATTCCTCGCACTTTGTATTAACTGTTGAAAGTCTATTATGCTATTACCCAGTTCTTTTTGCTGTTGTATTGCTAAAATATATTCCTGCTTGGCATTGTTTAATTCTTCACTATAAATGTCGAATAAATTCTGCCCTTTAGCAACATAATCTCCTACGTTTTTAAAGTGTAATCTTTCAATTCTCCCCATTACTCTTGAGCTGATGATATTGCTAAGTCTTTGATTGAAGTTGATTGTTGCTGGCAATACTGTTTCATCACCCAAAATGCTATTGCCAATTGTATCAACTGTTATATTACCTAACCGTATTTGCTGGTCACTTAATAATAATTCATCAGGCTTTGGTTTTGCCGTTTTTTCAGCCTTAATCAGCTTCATTCCACAGATAGGGCAATTACCGGGATTTGGTTGTTGTACCTGGGGATGCATAGAGCAAGTGTAATAAGTGGTTACCTCTTTTTCGGTATGCTGGTGGACCTGCTTTTTATTACTACAAGAATTTGCAGTAAATAAAATAGTTATAACTGAAGTGATTATTATTATGCTTTTAAAAACTGTTTGTAACATAACTATTCATTTACTTTTATAAAGCTCTCACTATCGATAAGAAATTGTGCATTCTGTGCAACAGTATCTTTTATTGTTAGTCCACTTACCACCTGTATTTTGCCATTGTTTGATAGCCCTGCAACCAATTTGTGTGCTTTAAAACCACCCTGTTGTTTTATGAACACTACCTTATCAGAACCTAATGAAACCACTGCACTTTCCGGTACCCACGCCGCCTCTTCAAAACCACTGTAAATAGTTGCTCTTACCTGGCTGCCAATAGGGAGTTTCAAGGTTGAGTTATCAAAATAAACCCTTGCTGTAAGTGTTTTACTTCCTTCCTGAAAGAACGGTTCTATAAAATTTATCTTGCCATTGACTTGTTTTGCAGGCGCTGTTTCAGGAACAATAGCAACTGCATCACCTTGCTTTACAAGCATGTGTGTTTCTGCATAAATATTTAATGTTGCCCACACTTTATCAGGGTTGTAAACAGAAAATAGCGATTGACCTTTCTGTATATACATGCCCGGTCTTAATGAAAGCTCTTCTGTTGTTATGGGAACGTCCTGCATTGCCCCTTGTGGTGAAGCAGGCATTGTACTGGTAGTTGCTTCATGTATATCTCCTGAATAATTACTGAAAACAGGAATGGCGAATATAGGCTTGCCTGTTTTTGTAAAACCGGCAATTTGTGATGGGGTCATGCCAAGCAACTGTAGTCTTTGCTTTGATGCACTTATTAAAGAAATGTTAGCAGCATCATTCTTTAATAGAAATAAATGGTTTTGTTGTGCTGTCATTAACTCCGGGCTGTAGATGTCCAATATCCTTTGTCCCTTACTCACTTTTTGAAACCGGTATCGGACATACAGTTGCTCAATACGTCCTGCATACCTTGCTGAAATAGTGCCTACCTGCCTCGTATCATAAGAGATAGTACCAAATGCCTCTACTTTTACTGCCTGTTTACTTATTTCTATTGTTGTTACTGGTATAGACGAAACAACAAAAAGGTTTGAAGGTTGCAGCAAAGTATTAATATCTAATTCTGTAATCTTCTGCACTGGTTCTTCATGCTCAACGTGCTGTTTACTACTTTTTTGTTTACAACCATATTGCATTGCCATTAATGAAAGAAGCAGTAACACAATGATATATTTATAACGATTAGGCATTGGTATTTTTATTTTACTTCTAAGATCCTGTCAAGTTCTGCTTGCAGTAATAGTAACTGCTGCAACTGGTTTAGATAATCTACCTGTGTCATGTTTAAAGTTTCCCATGCATCAAATAACATAAATAGTTCTTGTGTATTTTGTTCGTAAGCCAACTGCATGGACTTGTAGTTGTTTCTTAATGCGGGGATGATATTTGTTTCATAAAGATTTATCTGTTTTTTTCTCGCACTGATTTCGTTGCTCATTGTGTAAGCCATGCCTGTTGCTTCGTTTAAAATCATTTGCCGCTGTTGGCTTAACGATTGATTTTTCCATTTCAGGCTTTCGATGTTTGCCTTTTGCATTCTTGTAGAACGACCAATAGGAATTTTAGCCATTGCCATTAGAGAAAATTGCCACGGTTGTTTTGCCCAGGCTATCATGTGGTCGTACTTAATGCCGAACTCTGGTTTTAGCTTTCCTCTCTCTACGCCTTGTTGAATATGTATTAATTCAATGTTTCTATCAATTGCCTTTATGTCACTTCTTGCACCTGCAAATGCCGTGGTATCAAATACTAAGGAATAGACTTTTATGCTGAAAGTGGTATCAATAGTAAAAGTGTCGTTCTTGTTCCTGTTCATCAAGGTATTCAATGCAATTTGCTTGTTTGTTATTTCTGTTTGCAGCATTATTCTCATTGACTGAAGATTCCCTAAAGATGCTTTTGCTTTATAATATGCACTCAACTTATCAAGGCCATTCCGGTATCGTATTTCAGCATTCTTAATCATAAAGTTTAGCACCTTCTCGTTTTCGGCAATTACAACTAACTTCTTTTCTATAATAATCCATTCATAGAAATTCTTCTTTGCTTCGGCATTTAAATCATTTATCGTTACGTTCTTTTTTTCTTTTTCAACTGACGACATTGCTTCCATATACTTAGCCTCTGCATCCTGTCTTTTTTTATTTGGAAACATTTGTTGGGCAGATAACATGAACTGTCCCATCCCCGGCTGTTGGTCGCCATTCGCATCTTTCATTCCTGCCTTCCACATTTTAGGGTTGTACGGTGTCATCCAGAATCCTGCACCAACTTCCAGCGGCATCCAACTTCTTGCACCTTTGGCTGCTTCATCCATTGACCGGATGTCTGCATCATACATTTTTAGTTGCGGATGTTCTTTTTGGATGGCACTTAAAACATCGTTCAATGTTGTTACCTGTGCTCTTGCAGAAGCACCTAAAATGAGGCAAGCAATTATTATTAATATCTTATTCATTTGCATTAATTACTTCTATATTACCATTACGTTTTAATTCTCTTTCCTTCACCATTTCAAAAACAATTGGTGTAACGAGCAGAACATAGATTGTTGAGGTTATAGTACCGCCAATTAATGGAATAGTGATAGGCAACATAACGTCGCTGCCTGTGCCGGTAGCCCAAAGAATAGGAATTAAACCGAACAAGGAAACGCATACCGTCATTAGTTTTGGTCGCAATCTTTTTACTGCACCCATCATAACATATTCTCTTATATCTGCATTGGTGATGGTATCTTTTGAATTGCCTTTTGCTGCTACTAATTTTTGCATTGCTTCGTTTAAGTAGATGGTCATCAGCATTGCAGTCTCTATTGCCAATCCAAACAAGGCTATAAAACCTACTGCTACTGCAACCGATAAATTAACGCCATAGAAATACACCATGAACACACCGCCTATCAAGGCGAACGGCACAGTTAGCATGGTTACCAGGGCTTCTTTAATAGAATGATAAGTGAAGTACAGTACCATAAAAATGATGGCTATTACTATGGGGATAACCAATTTTAAAGTCTTATTTGCCCTTATCTGGTTCTCCCATTGTCCACTCCATTCAAGAAAGTATCCTTTAGGTAGTTTTTGCATCAGGCTATTTAGTTTAGCCTGCGCCTCTTTAACTGTACTTCCTAAATCTCTTTCACGAACATTGAAAAGTACAGTGCCTCTCAATAAAGCGTTCTCTGAATTTATCATTGGCGGACCTTGTGAAATTTGTATGTCAGCCACTGCCTCCAAAGGAACAGGACCAAACTTCATTGTTTGTACCTGTAATCGTTTTATTGAATTAAGGTTATTACGGAAACTTTGTCCAAACCTTGCATTGATTGAAAACCTTTGCCTGCCTTCAATGGTGGTGGTTATTTCCATTCCGCCTAAAGCACTTTCTACAACTGCATTTACATCATCAATGCTTAATCCATATCTCCCTACCTCTTCCCGTTTAATAACTACATCTATGTATTTGCCTCCTGTAATAGGTTCTACATACAAATCCTTCAAGCCTTCAATGCCTTGTAAATGGTTTTTAACCTGTTGTGAAAATTTATAAATTGTATCAAGATTTTGACCGTAGACTTTTACGCCTACATCAGTTCTTATACCTGTTGAAAGCATGTTGATACGGTTAATAATTGGCTGTGTCCAGCCATTTGTCACACCTGGTATTTGCACCTTGGCATTTAGTTCATTTATGATGTCTTCTTTGGTTATTCCATCCCGCCATTCGCTTCGTGGCTTTAGCAGGATAATTGTTTCAATCATACTGATAGGCGAATTATCGGTAGCTGTATTTGACCTTCCCGCCTTACCTAATACATTCTGAACTTCAGGAACTGATTTTATTAATTTATCCTGAACTTGTAATAATCTTTTTGCCTCACTATTTGAGACATCAGGTTGTGTGACCGGCATGAAGAGTAAAGAACCTTCATCTAAAGGCGGGATAAATTCAGAACCTAATTGCGTAAGCATTATGATTCCCGCTAATAATGCAATAAGGTTTAAACCAATAACTGTTTTACGCCATCTTAAACACCATTCCAATATGGGGCTATATACTTTTTCAAGTCCTCTTGTGATAGGGTTTTCTTCTTCAGGCTTCATTCTTCCTTTCAGGAAAAACGAAATCAATACGGGTGCTAAAGTGATGGCAAGAAATGCATCAACAATCAGTATAAAAGTTTTTGTCCATGCTAAGGGGTGAAAGAGTTTTCCTTCCATGCCTGTCAACAAGAATACTGGAAGGAAAGAAGCGATGACCACAATGGTTGAATAAAATACACCGGGTCCAACCTGCTTGGATGACTTCATTATGATGTCAAGCCTTTCTTCGTTTGTGAGTGGGTCTATGTATTTAACTCTTTTCACCTTGCACGTTTTTAGGGTTACTAACTCCATTGCTTTTAGCTATTTGTGCTTCACTCAAATGCCGGTAAGCATTTTCAACCATTACAATTCCATCGTCTACTACTACACCGATTGCCAATGCAATACCGGTAAGGGACATGATGTTCGATGAAATACCAAAAGCCTGTAAGAAAATAAAACCGATAGCTACAGAAATGGGAAGCTGGATAAGAATTACTACAGCACTTCTCCAGTGAAGAAGAAATATTAAGATGACTATTGAGACTGTTATTAGTTCTTCTATTAAAGTACCTTTTACAGATGCTATTGCATCTTCTATTAAAGTGCTTCTATCATATACAGTTTTGAACTTAACACCTTCGGGAAGACCTACTTCTACTTCTTTCATTTTAGCTTTTACCGCCTTAATTACTTTGTCTGCGTTCTCACCATATCGCATTACAATTATTCCACCCACTACTTCGCCTTCTCCGTTGTCATCAAATATTCCTAATCTTAATTCACCACCCATTTGAAGGGTAGCAATATCTTTTACCCGAACCGGAATACCATTGTTATTAGCAACACTGATGTTTTCAATGTCTTCTTTGTTTTTGATGTAACCTAAACCCCTTATAATATAAGCCATGTCTGCCATCTCAAATTTGCGACCACCTACATCATTGTTATTTGACTTTACTTTAGCCATAACATCCATCAAAGAGACGTTGTAGAATTGTAGTTTGACAGGGTCAACAATAAGCTGGTATTGTTTTTCAAAACCTCCAAAGGATGCTACTTCTGCAACACCTTGTACTGTTTGCAAAGCAAACTTTATATACCAGTCTTGTAAGGCTCTTTGCTCACCTAAATCCATTTTCCTTGCATCAAGTGTATACCAAAATATATGACCTACACCAGTGCCATCAGGACCTAAGGTTGGGGTAATACCTTGCGGCAATAATCTTTGCGCATAATTAAGCCTTTCAAGCACCCTTGTACGTGCCCAATAAGTATCTACGTCATCTTCAAAAATCAGGTAAATGAAACTCATCCCAAACATAGATGAGGCTCTTATATTTTTAATCTTTGGAATGCCTTGCAAGTTGCTTACAAGAGGATAAGTTACTTGGTCTTCCATTACCTGTGGGCTACGACCCATCCATTCGGTAAAAACAATTACCTGGTTCTCGGAAAGGTCGGGGATGGCATCAATGGGATTTTCCCGCAACGAGAATATGCCCCATGCAAAAAGCCCGGCTGCAAGCATGAGCACAATAAGCCTGTTTCGTAGGGCAATCTCTATGAGTTTATTAACCATAATTTATAAAGCAACTACATAAAGGTATATTTTAAGAACTATGATGGGAATTTCCTGCATAAAGCAAAAGTACCTTGAAAGAAATTTTTAAAATGTGACACCCGTCAGATCAAAAAATGTTTTTGATCATTATTTGGCATTTAAAGCAACATTGACAGGATGCAGATTTAGTTTTTCCAACTCTTTTCATACTACCATCTTGAAGCAATGGCATACCATATTTTTTATGTATAGCAGCATATAATAAAAGTAACCAATTAATTATCCAGAGTAATCAAATAAAAACGACGGGAGTAGCATTTGCAGCAATCACTTGTTTATCGCTCACAGTTTTATCTTAATTCCTCCATAACAAAGTACTCTTTACAAAATCCAAACTGTACTTCTTAATCATGTCTCTAACATCCCTAAATTGCTGCATGACCTGTTCCTCGGTACCTGTTGCTTTAGCCGGGTCCGGAAAGTTGTAGTGGAACTTTTCTGCATTGGATGGAAAGTAGGGGCAATTCTCTTTCGCATTGTCGCAAACCGTAATCACATAATCAAATTTAATGTCTTTGTATTCATTTACATTATTTGATGTGTGCTTGGAAATGTCTATACCATCTTCATGCATTGTCTGAATGGCTCTTGGGTTTACACCATGCGTTTCAATACCTGCACTGTATACTTCTGCTTTGTCACCTACAAAATGTTTAAGGTAACCTTCTGCAATCTGACTTCTGCAGCTATTGCCGGTACAAAGAACTAATATTTTTTTTATTGGTTTTACTTTGGTTGTTGCGTGTTTGGATGAAGTAGTTTAGAAACTAATATAGCGAAAGCTGCACCTGCTATTGGTGCTACTATGTAAATCCAAAGATGTTCTAAATGTCATGAAACAATTGCTGGTGAAATAGACCGTGCAGGGTTCATACTTGCTCCGCATATAGGTCCTGCAAACATTGCCTCTAATAAAACTGTTGAGCCTATGGCAAGACCTGCAAACATTCCTTGCTCTTTACTTCCTGTTGCAACGTTTATAATTACCAGCATCAAAAAGAAAGCGAGAATTAATTCTAAAATGAATGACTGCATTTCTGTTCCTGCCGGTAATGTTGCTCCTAATGTTTCGTTTGTTGGAAACAAATAATGAAGAGCTACACTTGCTAAGAAAGCCCCTGCCAACTGACTTATGATGTATGGCAATACTTGCTTTAACTGAAATCGTTTGGCAATGGTGAAAGCAATAGTAACTGCCGGGTTCATGTGTGCTCCTGAAATGTTGCCTAATGTATAAATCATTGCCATTACAATAAAACCAAAGGTTATGGCAATGCCTACATGTGTTACTTCTCCACCGGACTGCTGATTAATAACAATCGCCCCAGTGCCACAAAACACAATTGCAAAAGTGCCTAATAGTTCGGCTATGTATTTATTCATACCACTACTTTGTTACTTTTTCTTTGTAATCTTTTTCACCTCTTTATCAAAGTCGCTTTCAAAATTCCTGTCCTGTCCTACACGAAATTTTTCATATTCTTTTTCTGCTAATCTAATTGCTACATCATGGCGTACTTTGCCTGCATCTTGTAATATTTCGTATTCGTTGAATGTTAAGAAGGCATCTAACTTTTGTATCCAGTCTGTCATCTTCATTGGTATTTGCCTTGCTGCCTGTAGTTCTGCATAGTCTAAATACATTACAACTACTCTTTCCAGTTCTTTTATTTCTTTCTCACTCATGTAGTTTTTTGCTGTAGATATATCACCCTTCAACACTTTGCCTCCCGGCGCATTTTTAAAAGTTTGCAGCCCCATGTTTGGCTTTGATGCATCTGCCCGGTCTTTTATTAACTGTGCTGCTGTTTTGCCTGTTATAGCCCAATGCAGCTTGTTTTGAACGGTCTTAAAGAAAGTCTGGGTAATCTCTGCATCTTTATTATAATCAATACTGCACTGTTCGTAGATGTCAGTTATTTTAAGATAGAAACGTCTTTCACTTGC
>JBDSEE010000136.1:0-17140 GCA_039920245.1 Ferruginibacter sp. | reverse complement strand
ATTAAAAGAATTATAAATACTTATTAATATCGTTGTACCGTTGTTTTCTTTGTCTCTTTGTGTGAAACAAAATGGAAGAAATTAAAACATTCAAAGTTACCATCGACAATATCTCCATTGATGTTGTTCCTGGCACTACTATATTAAATGCTGCCCGCAAGATTGGTGGTGAAGTAGCTCCGCCTGCAATGTGTTATTATAGCAAGCTTGAAGGCAGCGGTGGTAAATGCCGTACGTGTTTAGTAGAAGTTGCTGCTGGTTCCACCGCTGATCCCAGACCGATGCCCAAATTGGTTGCAAGCTGCCGCACTACCGTAATGGACGGAATGATAGTGAAGAATATTACCAGCGAAAAAGTAATTGATGCACGCAACGGAGTTGTAGAATTTTTATTGATAAATCATCCACTGGATTGTCCAATATGTGACCAGGCCGGCGAATGCGACTTGCAGGACCTTAGCTACGACCATGGCACTGTGGGCACACGTTACCAGTTTGCAAGAAGAACTTTTGCAAGAGAAGATATCGGCCCGTACATACAACTACACATGACCCGTTGCATTCTATGTTACCGCTGCACTTATGTTGCAGACCAGATAACTAACAAGCGTGTTCATGGCATTGTTGATCGTGGAGATCATGCCGCTATTTCAACATACATTTCCAAAGCAATTGATAATGATTTTAGTGGCAATATGATAGATGTTTGCCCCGTGGGAGCATTGACGGATAAAACTTTCCGTTTCAAAAACAGGGTTTGGTTTACCAAACCAATGGATGCACACAGGGCCTGTGAAAATCCTGAATGCTGTGGAAAAGTTACTTTATGGATGCGGGGTGATGAAGTATATAGAGTTACTGCAAGAAAAGATGAATGGGGCGAAGTGCAGAGTTATGAAGGTAAACCGGGATGGATTTGTAACACCTGCCGTTTTGATAAAAAGAATGCAGCAGACTGGACCATTGAGGGGTTAACCTCCCTAAACAGGCAATCGGTGATCGGGGCAAATAAATATCGCAAATTGGAAATGCCCCATGAAACTATTGTAGAAGTTATGGGAGGCCTGCAACCAAAACTGCTGATGAATATCCATAATGTAAGTGATGTTAATTTGCCCACTATTCATTTAGGTGAAATTGAAGGTCCGGCACATAGTGATGATTTTACAAAGCATGCGCCTGATCTGAATGAAGAAGCAAGGCAGTTTGGCGATATACAAAAAGATTAAAATAAATGATCACAATGCTGTTAGCAATAGACCTTGCATTAATAATTGAAAAACTTGTACTTATAGTGGTGGTGGTAATGGCATCATTGGTTATTGCTATGTATGCAACTTTTGCAGAACGCAAAGTGGCTGCCATCTTGCAGGATCGCCGGGGACCCAATAGGGCCGGCCCTTTTGGCCTCTTGCAACCTCTTGCAGACGGCTTGAAATTATTTTTCAAAGAAGAGATCATACCTAATTTTTCCTCTAAAGCATTATTTGTAATGGGCCCGGGACTGGCCATGCTCACTGCAATTATGGCAAGCGCAGTTATTCCATGGGGAGATACCGTGCATTTGTTTGGCAGAACTATTTCCCTGCAGATAGCTGATGTGAATATTGGAATACTTTACGTTTTTGGGGTAGTGAGTATGGGTGTTTATGGCATCATGATAGGAAGCTGGGCGAGTAATAATAAATTTTCATTGATGGGTGGCCTAAGAGCTGCCTCACAAATTATAAGTTACGAACTGGCAATGGGCATTTCCTTGATTGCTTTGTTAATGGTAACAGGAACGCTGAGCCTGAAGGAAATGGTTGTTCAGCAGCAAGCTGGTTACTGGAATATCATCAAACAACCCCTGGGATTTTTGATCTTTATCATTTGTGCCTTTGCTGAGTGTAACCGTACGCCGTTTGATCTGCCCGAGGCAGAAAATGAATTGATAGGGGGTTATCATACCGAGTATTCATCCATGAAGCTTGGCTTCTACCTGTTCTCTGAATACATCAATATGTTCGTGAGCAGCGTGGTAATGAGTACATTATTTTTCGGTGGATACGATCTGCCTTTCTTTAATGAGGCGGCACATACAGATTGGGGAAACTGGATAGCTGTAATTGGTATAACCACATTAATGGCAAAAATGGTTTTCTTTTTATTCGTATTTATGTGGGTGCGCTGGACCATACCTAGATTCAGGTATGACCAGCTGATGCATCTTGGATGGAGAATATTAATACCACTGGCATTGTTTAATATGCTGGTTACCGGAGCGCTGATTTTGTATTTTCATAAATAGCGAGGGTTGTAAACATTATTTTTGTAAAACAAGATATTAATGCAGGCATTAACAAAAAGGGTGAAAGAAGTAAGCAGGGAGCCGCTCAATTTTTGGGAGAAGCTTTACCTGCCTGCAATATTCAAAGGGATGATCATCACCTTTAGTCATATTTTTAAAAAGAAACCTACTATCAATTATCCTGAAAAGAAGCGTCCTTTTAGCCCAGTGTTTAGGGGATTACAGATATTGAACAGGGATGAAGAAGGTCGTGAAAACTGTACAGCCTGCGGTTTATGTGCTGTAGCATGCCCAGCAGAAGCAATAACCATGGAAGGAGCTGAGCGTTTACCAGGGGAAGAACATTTATACCGGGAAGAAAAATATGCAGCCAAATATGAAATCAATATGCTTCGTTGTATTTTCTGTGGGCTCTGCGAAGATGCCTGCCCAAAGGATGCCATTTATTTGAGTGAAACATTTACACCAGCCGATTACCAACGTAAACAATTTATTTACAATAAACAGGATCTTTTAATTCCGCATCCAACAGAAGATCCTGAAGCATATAAAAAAGCATTAGGCAACAGGCCCAAAAAAACATCCCCTAATTAACCATCAAACCAGGAATGAATTACCAGTTTATCATATTTCTTCTTTTATCTTTTATGGCAGTAGGCGCAGCGCTAATGATGCTGTTAACTAAGAACCCGGTTAAAAGTATTCTTTGGCTGATAGTGGTATTCTTTGCTATCTCCGGTCATTATGTTATGATGAATGCACAGTTTCTTGCTGTTGTAAATATTATAGTTTATGCAGGCGCCATCATGGTCTTGTTTTTATTTGTGGTAATGCTTATGAACCTGAATGCGGAAACTGAACCCGTGAAAAATTACGGCCTTCGCCTTGCAGGAATTATTTCCGGGGGTTGCCTGTTATTGGTTTTATTGGCAGCGCTAATGAATATTGATGTACAGCATTTAATTTCAACAAAAGGAGGAACTGCAGGACTCATTGGCAATCTTGGTAAAGTACTTTTTACCAACTATGTGATCCCATTTGAAATAAGCAGTGTGCTTTTTTTAAGTGCAATGGTAGGCGCAGTTATCATCGGTAAAAAAGATTAAATAACATTTATGAAAATAGCGATCAGGTCATTTATCATCTTATTCTTACTCAGTTTTGCTGTGTTAGGAAAGACGTCGGGGCAGGTTAAGTTAGAAGACATCCCTTTTAACCTGGATGAGATACTGGGCAAAGTGAAATTGCTAAAAGTCCAGAAAGGGTTTAACCCGGTTTTCATGCTCGGAAATTTCCAGGTAAATAAAGTTGGGATCCTTGGAGAAAAACTAAAAGGCGTAGGAATTCTAGGCGATATTTTTAATAGCAAAGGAATAGAACAGGTAACCAAATTATATAAGACTTATAAGACTGGCCTGGTTGTTTTTAAAGTATTGGCAGCAGCAGGAACAACGGTAGCAGCATACAGCACCATAAAAGGAATTGCTGAAAATGATTTTAATAGCACTACCGTTAAGGCTTTACTTTACCCGGCGCTAGGATCTATGGTTACAAGTATTGTTACAAAAGTGCTTACAAAGAAAGCATCTTATAAAGCAGTTGATATTTTTAATGGCGTTGTGAAAAAGAAAGTTAGCGATATATTCTCAATCAAACCTGCATCTTCCACTTTAGGTGTAGGCCTTTATGTGAAACTATAACATGGATATCAAATATTATATAACATTATCACTCACACTTTTTACGATAGGTATTATAGGCGTACTTATTAGGCGCAATGCTATTATTGTTTTTATGTGTATTGAATTAATGTTGAATTCAGTGAACTTACTAATGGTGGCATTCTCAAAAATGCATGCAGCCAGTGGTATTGTCAAATCGTTGCCCACTTATGCAAGTGATGCGCAGATATTTGTTTTTTTTATAATGGTAGTGGCAGCAGCAGAAGTAAGTGTGGGATTGGCCATCATTGTAATGCTTTATAGAAATACGCATTCAATTGATGTAAATTTTTTAAACAGGTTGAAGAATTAATGAAAGAAAAAGACTACAGCAATAGACAACCGTATTTCAAACCGTGGTCATAGGTCGTTCGGCTTTAGTCTAAAATTATTATGAGCAATTTTGTACAACTTATCTGGCTTATTCCAATCTTGCCGCTGGCAGGTTTTCTTATCATTGGATTAGGACGCAATCATCTTTCTAAACAAACTTCCGGGCTTATCGGAAGTACTGTTATCCTGGCTTCTTTTGTGGTAAGCGTCATTATTTTTTTACAGGTTTTACATGGCCAGGTTTTCAATCCGCATTATTTTAATTTTATTTCAGTTGATAAATTCAATATCGGCTTTGAATTTAAAATAGACCAGTTATCATCCTTTTTTCTTTTAATAATTACCGGGGTAGGTTTTTTAATTCATGTGTATTCAACCTCATACATGCATGAAGAACCGGCAAAGAATTTTGCAAAATATTTTTCTTATTTAAACCTCTTCGTGTTTTCTATGTTGCTGCTGGTAATGGGCGGCAATTACGTGATCATGTTTATTGGCTGGGAAGGTGTGGGACTTTGTTCTTATCTGCTCATTGGTTATTGGTTTAAAAACAATGATTACACAAACGCAGCAAACAAGGCTTTTATAATGAACCGCATTGGTGATGTAGGATTTTTGTTGGCGGTCTTCTGGCTAATGGCAAGAATTGGAACGGTGAATTTTGACCAGGTATTTACAGCTGCAAATCTTGCTAAACTTTCTACAACAGATATTACAGGTATTACCATGTTGTTCTTTCTAGGTGCAACAGGTAAGAGTGCACAAATACCTCTTTATACCTGGTTACCCGATGCGATGGCTGGCCCTACTCCTGTCAGTGCTTTGATACATGCTGCGACGATGGTTACTGCAGGAATTTACATGATAGCCCGCAGTAATATTTTATATACAATGGCGCCGCTCACCCAATCGGTGATTGCGATCATCGGCCTTGCCACTGCGATTCTTGCAGCCACCATTGCCTTAAAACAAAATGATATAAAAAAAGTATTGGCTTATTCTACCGTTAGCCAATTAGGATATATGTTTCTCGGCCTCGGTGTAGGGGCCTATACAGGTGCTGTATTCCATGTAATGACACATGCATTTTTTAAAGCGCTTTTATTTCTTGGTGCAGGAAGTGTGATACATGCAATGAGCGGCGAACAAGATATGCGGAACATGGGCGGACTGAAAAAGAATATGCCGATCACTCATATAACATTCCTGCTGGGTTGTTTGGCTATCGCCGGAATGCCACCATTCTCAGGCTTCTTTTCAAAAGATGAAATACTTGCAGAAGCATTTGCAAAAAATAATTTGTTATGGATTGTTGGAGTCATTGGTGCTACATTAACTGCATACTATATGTTCCGTTTATATGCCATGACATTCCTTGGAAAGTTTAGGGGCACAGATGCACAAGCGCATCACCTGCATGAGAGTCCTTCTGCCATCACAATTCCATTGATCATATTGGCAATACTTTCGGTAATTGGTGGATGGGTTGGCATACCAGAAGTATTTGTTCATGGCGGCCACAGGTTGGGCGATTTCCTGACACCTGTATTTGCGCAGAGTGCTGCTATCGCCACTGCACATCCCATAAGCCATAATACCGAGTTGATGATCATGTGCGTTTCGGTTTTGATTTCATTGATTGCTTTAATTTTCGCCTGGAAAAAATTCGGCAATCCCGATAGCTACCGGGATGATAAGGCCAGTGAAAAGGAAACGGCTATTGGAAACATATTGCAAAACAAATGGTATGTAGATGAGATATACAATGCAGTTGTTTTAAAACCACTGCATTCCATTTCCTTGTTTTTTAATAACATTATTGAAAAGAAAGTCATTGATGGATTTGTGAACGGCGTAGGCAAGGCCGTTAACTATGGCAGCCGGCAAATGAGATGGTTGCAAAGCGGCCAGGTAGGAGCATACGTGTTATGGATGGTGCTGGGTATGCTTACATTATTTATTATACAATTGTTTCTGTAAAAAAATAGACATTGGGTACTTACATTACTTTTCCTGAATTACTTTTATGGCTTCCGCTGTTGGGAGGTATTGCGTGTTTTTTTATGAAAGATGCAAAGCCAGTAAAAGCTTGGTCATTGATCATTTCTTTGATTACTTTATTGGTTTCTGTGGGTTCTTTGTTGTATGCCGATAATTCAAAATACCCCACATACAATTCTGTTAATTATATCTGGCTGAAATATCTTGGTAATAGTTTTTATTTAGGATTAGATGGTATGGGCCGCATACTCACTTTTTTAATTGCCCTTGGTTTCCCGATAATTTTCCTGGCCACTTATAAAAATAATTATAAAAGCCCTTCGGCTTTTTATGGCCTTATGCTTTTAGCGCAGGCTGGTATGATGGGTGTATTCATTTCAATGGATGCATTGCTTTTCTATTTTTTCTGGGAGCTTGCCCTTATACCTGTTTACTTTTTATGCAGCCGCTGGGGCGGGGAAAGAAGGATACCTGCCACATTTAAATTCTTTGTTTATACGTTCGTTGGTTCGCTATTAATGCTGGTAGGTATCATCTACATTTACCTGCATACAAATCAACGTTCCTTTGAAGATGGAACCATTTCGGCCCATTCATTTGCCTTGTCGTCTTTTTATAATGCCAGCCTTTCTGCATCGGATCAAAACTGGTTATTCTGGTTATTCTTTGCAGCCTTTGCTGTAAAAATGCCTGTCTTTCCTTTTCATACCTGGCAGCCGGACACGTACGACCAGGCACCTACTTCTGTAACGATGGTGCTGAGTGGTTTAATGGTTAAGATGGGATTATTTGGCGTGATAAGATGGCTGATACCAATTTTGCCGCTGGCAACAATTAAGTTTACAAATATTGTAATGGTTCTTTCCATTGCAGGAATTATTTATGCAAGCTTCCTGGCGATGGTGCAGGATAATCTTAAAAGATTGGTGGCATATAGTTCCATTGCCCATATTGGTTTAATGTGTGCAGCCATCTTCGCTATGAATACACTTAGTGTGCAGGGCGTGATGCTGCAAATGTTCAATCATGGCATAAATATTATCGGCTTGTGGATAGTAATAGATATTATTGAAAAGCAAACAGGCGTAAAACATATTTCTAAATTAAAAGGCATTGCAAACAAAGCTCCGGTACTCACTATTATGTTACTGGTGATTGCATTGGCAAATATTGCGCTGCCATTAACAAATGGGTTTGTGGGAGAATTCATGATGTTTGGCGGACTGTTTAGTTTCAACAGCTGGTATGCTGTCGCAGCGTCGCTAAGTATTATTCTTGCAGCGGTATACACGCTCAGAATGATACGCAATGTATTTTATGGAGAAACTAATTCACTTACAGAAAACATAAAAGATATTTCCTTTAATCAGCAGTTTGTGCTGGGGTTCATTGTTTTGTTGATTTTTATCCTGGGAGTTTATCCCCAGCCGGTAATAGATCTTACAAAATCAGCCGTAACCAGCCTTCTAAAAATATAAAGGATAAAATAGTAGACCTTAAATTATGAATGCAATAATATTTTCGGCGGCATGGGGAATCGTGATGATGTTTTCTGGCGTGTTTATCAAAAGTAAGCAGGCATCAGTTTACATGGCTATTACCGGCATCCTGCTTTTATTTTGTGTAAATACTTACGAGCTTTACACAGGGCATTCTTTTTTTAACATTGCAACACATGATATGCTGCGCACAAGCAGTTTCAATCTTAGCTTCCTTGCAGTTGTGCATGCCTGCACACTACTCTATTTTTTACTCAGTGGCAATGACATCAGGAAAGTAGGAGAGCACGTGGGAGAATATTTTGCCTTATTGTTTTTTGTGCTTTGCGGCGTTGCATTGTCTGCGACTTTTAATACCCTTTTATTATTATTCCTCGGGATAGAGATTATTTCTATTCCACTATACATTCTTACAGGAAGTAGCAAGCGCAACCTGAAAGGCAATGAAGCCTCGTTGAAGTATTTTTTAATGGGTGCTTTTTCTACCGGTATCATGCTGATGGGCATTGCGTTTATTTATGGAGGAAATACATCGGCTTCTTTTTACATTAATCAAATTTCTTTAGGCACTGGTCCCGTACCTGTGATGATCGTTGTTGGTATGGTGTTTTTGGTGATCGCATTATCTTTCAAAGTATCCGCCGCACCCTTTCATTTCTGGGCGCCTGACGTATATGATGGTGCACCTACTGTTTTTACTGCCTTCATGAGTACTATTGTAAAAGTGGCCAGCTTTTTTGCATTCGTTCGCTTATTTGAAAATGCATTTGGGAATTTCCAGAATCAATGGCAAACACTGATTGTGATAATCATAATCGCTACACTTTTGTTTGGAAATATTACTGCCATTTTTCAGCAAAGCGTAAAACGAATGCTTGCATACAGCAGTATAGCGCAGGCGGGCTTTATGATGTTTGCTGTATTTGCTATAAATGACCGGGCAAGAGAAGGTCTTGTTTTATATTCTGCTGCATATTCCATTGCAAGCATTGGCCTTTTTGCCGTCCTTGCAAAAATGAATGATTATACTATTGAAGGTTTTAATGGAATGGCTAAAGAACATCCCGTGATTGCAGCATGCTGCGCAACATTCCTTCTTTCACTTACAGGCATCCCCCTTACTGCAGGTTTTCAAAGTAAATTTTTTATGCTCCTGGCCGCAGTGCAGAATGGGCATAGTTTCTGGCTGGTTATAGTTGCCGTTCTTTTTGCAGCGATCAGCGCTTATTATTATTTCCGCATCATCCAGGCGATGTATTTTAAAGATACTGATACAGCCATTAGCTTTAATGAAACCATCAGTACTGGGTTCCGTGTTGTGCTAATTAGTTCCGCCGCACTTATTATTATCCTGGGCATTTTTCCTGAGTTGCTAATTGGTTGGTTATACCATTAATGGGTACCGTTTATAAATTCTTTTGAGCCGATGCAGCATACAACACTAACTTTATGCCTGCTCAAATCATCATGACTTATTTAGATGCACTTTCGCTTTCATGGAAAAATGTTCGTGGCAACAAATTACGCACTGCAATCACAGTGATAATTATGGCGCTCGGAATATTTGCTTTGATACTCATTATTACTGCAATAAAAGCGGCAAGCAATAGTCTTACCAGCAGCTTTTCCACCATGGGAGCCAATGCTTTCAGCATTCGCTTCAAAGACAGGAATATCAATTTTGGTGGTGGACGTTCCAAAACTACTTTTCAACGCCAAACTAATCTGCGCCAGAAAGTTTCAAACAATGGCATTCCAATTAGTTTTGCCGAAGCTTCTGGTTTTAAAAAGCGTTTTGATTTTCCGGGGGCAAAGGTTGGTCTTGCCCTGAGAGGTCCTTCTGCCATTGTAGTAAATAATTCACGAAAAAAAACCAATCCGGATGTAAACGTATTTGGCGGTGATGAGAATTACCTTGAACTAAATGGATACAATATACAGTATGGCCGCAATTTTATTGAGACTGAAGTAGAGACTGGAAGAAATGTGTGTATGCTTGGAAATGGCGTGGCCAGTAAATTATTTCCTGATAATATGCAAAGGGCTATTGATGCAATAGTCCAGGTGGATCATATCCCATATAGGGTCATTGCTGTGCTGGAAGATAAAGGTTCAAGTGCGTTTTTTAATACCAGCCGGGTTGTTATTACTCCCGTAAATAATATCCGTCGGTTGTCTGCTCCTCAAAATGCTTCATATATACTGGCAGTGATGGTTCCCGATATAAAGCTTATAGATATAGCAACTGGTGAAGCAAGGGCTGTTTTTCGCCCCATCAGGAAACTGGATATAAAAGATGACGATAATTTTTTTATTGATAAAAGTGATAGTATTGCTGAAAGCCTTTTAAAGAACCTGAAATTCCTTGAAATCGGTACAATTGGTATAGCATTTATAACGCTCATTGGGGCCGCAATCGGATTGATGAATATAATGTTGGTTGCCGTTAATGAGCGTACTAAAGAAATTGGACTTGCTAAGGCATTGGGCAGCACCAAAAAAAGTATTCGGGCACAGTTCCTCTTTGAATCTATGGTAATTAGCCTTCTGGGTGCTGTTGCAGGAATTGTGGCGGGTATTTTGGTGGGTAATCTGGTGGCGCTGCTTTTGCACACGGGGTTTGTGGTGCCATGGGGCTGGGTGGTTGCGGCAATTTTAGTTTGTTCAGTTGTTGGTTTAGGTGCAGGAGTATACCCTGCAGTGAAAGCGTCCCGTTTAGATCCGATAGTTGCATTGCGATATGAATAGATAAAAGATGACAATTAAGTTTTAAAAAAAAATATTAAGCGATCCGTTGCTTTCATTTATTTTATTAACTTGTGTGTTCCCTTAGAAAATTCCATTGCAATTGCTGATTTAATTATATTTTTTCTTAGCATTGTACAATCAAATTTTAACCAACTTAAATTTTCACTATCTAAAAAATTGAATGTTATGGCAGAGACAAGACCAACTGCAACAGTTAAACCAGTTACTTCAGTTCAGGCAAAAAAAACTAGTAACGTTATTTCGTTGATTGCACCCGTATTGTGTTTATTAGCTGGGTATATAATCTGGCGATTTGGCCTGGGTAGTGCAACTAATTTTGAGCATGGCTCCGCAGGTGGGTTTTGGCCAGACAGGGAAGGACCTAAGACAGCCTTAGCCAAAATGTACCTTGGAGGAATCATTGTGCCTATCCTTATTGGTACATTCCTTACCATGCTTACGTTTGTTGTGGAAAGGTTTCTTACAGTTAGCAAAGCAAGCGGAAACAGCAGTAACGCTGACTTCATTCGTAAAGTTCAGTACCATCTTGCAAATAAGAATGTAGATGCGGCTTTGGCTGAATGTGACAAACAAAAAGGATCTGTTGGTAATGTTATGAAAGCGGGTCTTCACCGTTATAAAGAAATGATTGGCAATACGGAGCTTGATACAGAACAAAAAGTACTGGCGATACAAAAAGAAGTGGAAGAAGCTACCTCACTGGAACTTCCGATGCTGGAGAAAAATCTAGTATTTCTTTCAACCATTGCTTCTGTTGCAACTTTGATTGGCCTACTCGGAACGGTTATCGGTATGATACGTGCGTTTGCCGGACTGGGTGCTGATAGTGGTGGTGCAGGTGCTGCTGCTCAGTTGTCTATTGGTATTTCTGAAGCCTTGTATAACACAGCGCTTGGTATCGGTACTTCAGCCTTTGCCATTGTTTTTTACAACATTTTCACTACTAAGATTGATGGTATCACTTATGGTATAGATGAGTCAGCATTTACTTTAACACAAACCTTTGCTTCTCTCTACAAATAATTTGTGGAATTAGTAATGTATTGCATCTAAAGCTAACATTCTAAAAAATCAAATATGCCAAAAGTTAAAATACCCCGCAAAAGCACAACAGTGGATATGACCGCTATGTGCGATGTGGCTTTTTTACTGTTGACTTTTTTTATATTGGCAACAAAACAAAAGCCGCCGGAAGTACTGGCAGTTACTCCTCCAAGTTCTATTTCCAGCAAGGCCGCTCCTGATAAATCTATCATGATAACATTTACCCAGGAAGGAAAAGTATTCCTGATGTTGGGCGATGATACGAAAAAGGCGGCTATCCTGGATAATATTAATAGCTCGAAAGCACTGGGGCTTTCGCCCGCAGAACTTGCCAAATTGAAGAAGACAGAATTTATAGGGCTTCCTTTCAATAAGCTAAAAAGTGCATTGGATCTTGCCCAGGAAATTCCTCCTGCAAAAATGGATGGTATACCGGTAGATAGTACTAATAATGAACTGGCAGACTGGCTTCGGAGTGTTACGAATGTCTATGCTGGCGCAGATCAGAAAGAATTGGAAAAGATCCTGTTGGTAAAAGGTGATAGCAAAGCTTTTTACCCGGTTTTTAAAAAGATAAAAGAGTCATTTAAAAAGAATGATATTTTTAAATTCAGGATTGTTACAAATGGTGAAGATGTGCCGGTGGGTTCTGAAGTGTATAACGATTCAAAAAAAGAAAAATAATTTCAGGTAATTTAAAATTTTTAAGAAATGGCAGAATTAGATACTTCGGGCGGAGGGCATAAAAAAGGCCCCGGCGTCAAAAAGTCAAAAAAATTATCTACACGGGTGGATCTTACGCCAATGGTAGATCTTGGTTTCCTGCTCATTACTTTTTTTGTATTTACTACTACAATGAGCCAGTCTACGGCGATGAATATGAATGAGCCAAAAGATGATCCGGATCAGCAACTTAAAGTAAAACAATCTGGTGCTATGACCATTTTATTAGGCAAAGGAAACCAGGTGTATTATTATTATGGTGAAATTGATCCTCTTAAAATAAGTGAACAATTCAAAAGCACGAATTTCAAGAACATTCGCCAGCTAATCGTAGATAAAAAGAAGGCAACCCCAATAGGTGACCTCATGTACATCATTAAGTCTGACTCTACTTCTACTTTTGCAAATTCTATTGATATATTAGATGAGATGAGCATAAGTGCAGTGCCTCCGGGACACTATGCTGAAGTAGATATTTCACCCGTTGAGAAAATGTTAATTCAAAAAACTGAAGAGGCGAATAGTATCAAGTAATTATGGATTTGGTACAAAATTGAATCTAATTAATCAAACGTCTAAAAATGGAAGCAAATAAAATATTACATGCTGATGTGCTTGATATCATTTTCGAAGGCAAGAATAAAGAATACGGCGCTTATCAATTAAGGAAGAACTACAATAAAACAATGGGTAAGGCCCTTATTGTAACAGCTTCTGCATTGATATTTATTTTCCTGGCATCCATTGCGGCTAATTACCTCAGTAATAGATCAGATAAGGATGCAGTGGATGTGGTAGATACTCAATTAGCAGAAGTAAAGAATGAGCCTCCTCCCCCTCCACCACCACCACCGCCACCAACACCGCCACCACCACCAGAGATAAACCAGGTAAAATTTACGCCTCCAAAAATTGTAAAGGATGAGGAAGTGAAACCTGAAGAAAAAATTGAAGAGATAAAAGAAGACCAGGCTATCAGTACTAAGACTGTGGAAAGTGAAAATAAAACCCAGATAGTACAAGCTCCTGTAGAGGATAAAGGAACGCAGGTTGTAGAAGCTCCAAAGGCTGATGATGAGGGCAAGATATTTAACAAGGTTGAAGTGGAGGCAGAATTCCCAGGGGGTACTGGTGCCTGGACAAGATACCTTAAAAATAATTTAAACGCCGAAACCCCTGTAGAAAATGGTGCATCGGAAGGTACTTACACCGTGGTGGTTCGTTTTATTGTGAGCAAAGACGGATCTATTAGTGATGTGGTGGCAGAGACCAAGCATGGATTTGGTATGGAAGCCGAAGCGATTAAAATTATTAAGAAAGGACCATCGTGGAAACCAGCTTTGCAGAATGGGCGTAATGTGAATGCCTATCGCAGGCAGCCTATTACATTCGTGGTTGCTGAACAATAAGTAAATTAATTTTTGAATATAAGACCTTCCATAGCAGGAAGGTTTTTTTATGGAATAAATCCTGTTCTGCCTCTAATAAAAAAAACAACTTTATGGCAGAAATAATCAACAACCAAAAAAAGATAACAGGTAGTAAAAGAGCAATTAAAAGAGATACACGGGTTGACCTTACACCAATGGTTGACCTGGGGTTTTTGCTGATTACTTTTTTTATATTCACTACAAGTATGATGGAACCAAAAGTGTTGGAAATGGTGGAACCATACAAAACTGATAATGATAACCTCTGTGAAAGTTGTGTACTAACTATCTTACTGGCCGATAGTAACAACATTTTTTATTACGAAGGAAATGAAGACGCACGACAAATTAAAAAGTCAAATTTTTCTACGCAGGGTATTCGTAAGATATTGATGGAAAAGAAAAAGAAGGTAATTGCATTAAGAGGTAAAAATGAATTTTCATTGATCATAAAACCTACTGAGTGGAGTATTTTCCAAAATCTTATAACGTTGCAGGATGAGGCCACGCTTACAGGTGTCATCAGGTATTACATGTCGGAGCCTACCATCAGTGATATAGCAGCTATAAAAAACAGCCGCTTATCTTTGCTAAATGATAAATAAATTATCAGGTTGGGATGATACCATTGTGGCACCGGCAACGGCGGCAGGAGTGAGTGCACTTGGTATTGTTAGGCTTAGCGGAACAAATGCTATAGACATTGCAAACAGATTATTTCCTTCTAAAGATATTTCATTACAGTACACACATACTTTACACGTCGGAATACTTTCATTGAATGATAAACCAATTGATGAAGTAGTAGTGTCAATATTTAAAGCGCCTAAAAGTTATACTGGTGAACACATCATTGAAATAAGCTGTCACGGCAGCCCGTACATACAAGAGCAGATTGTACTTGCTTGTATTCAGGAAGGAGCAAGAATGGCAAGGCCAGGGGAATTTACACAAAGAGCTTTCTTAAATGGCAAGCTGGACCTGGTGCAGGCAGAAGCAGTTGCAGACCTGATCGCATCGAATAGCAGTGCTTCGCAAAAAGCAGCACTGCAAAATATCCGGGGCGGTTTTTCTAAAGCGCTAAATGAAATGAGAGATCAGTTGATAAAGTTTTCAGCACTGATTGAACTTGAACTTGACTTTGCAGAAGAAGATGTAGCATTTGCAGATAGAACCAAATTCTATGAGTTAATAAAAGAACTGCAACAAAATTGTAAGCAATTGCTGGAGTCTTTTAAACTTGGCAACGTAATAAAGAATGGGGTTAAAGTAGCAATCATTGGTAAACCAAATGCAGGCAAATCAACATTATTGAATGCATTGCTGAATGAAGAGAGAGCGATCGTAAGTCCTATTGCAGGAACCACAAGAGACACTATTGAAGAGACGTTGAACATAAATGGTATTCTCTTTCGGCTTATTGATACGGCCGGTATTCGGGAACACAGTGCGGACATTGTTGAAAATATCGGTATTGACAAAAGCCTGGAAAAAATGCAGACAGCAGATATTGTTTTGTATTTATTTGATGTGCAGCAGGAAGATGAGCATTCGATAGCAATGCAGGAAAAGATGTTTGCAGAAAAAGGAATTAGTTATATTCTTGCCGGCAACAAGACTGACACCAGCATTGCGAATCCTTTCCAGGAAAAAGAAAACCTGTTACTCTTATCTGCAAAAAATAAAATAGGTATTGACCGGCTCAAAATGAGTTTGTATAATCATACAGTTACGGCTGGTGAAAGCATAGAGGATAGAACAATCGTAAGCAATGCACGCCATTATGAAGCATTGCAAAATCTTTCGGCATCACTGACTGATATTCATACCGCTATGGATGATAAGATACCAAGCGACCTGATGGCGACTGATATCCGCCGAAGCCTTTATTACCTGGGAGAGATCACGGGTGAAATAACCAACGAGGATAAACTGGATTATATTTTTACCAAATTTTGCATTGGGAAATAAAAACCTTAAACGATGAATATCCTAAAAGATATTTATTGTTTCGGAATTAAATTCTATTTAAAAGTGGGATAACATTATTCACAGCGACAGTGCGTTTAGTTAGTTTATAGTATAATCTTATTTCTCATTTTACTTTTTTTGATTATCTCAAAAATGAAAATGCTTTTTCCCATATATAACTATTTTTCTTTGACGATTTTGTGAATAAAATTTCCCGGGAATTAAATATAATCACTTAATTTTCAGCTATGTCCCAATCCCGCCAGCTCGCCGCCATCATGTTTACCGATATCGTCGGCTATACAGCCATGATGGGAACTGATGAACAAAAGGCTTTTGAGCTGCTACGCAAAAACCGGGAGATACAAAAGCCGATTATTGAGGAATTTGGTGGTCAATGGATCAAAGAATTAGGGGATGGAGTGATGGCATCCTTTTCTGCAGCAAGCAACGCAGTTTACGCCGCTATAAAAATTCAGGAAGCCTGCTTCTATTCAAAGGCCTTTGAATTACGTATCGGTATTCATCAGGGAGAAGTGGTATTTGAGAATGCTGATGTTTTTGGCGATGCGGTAAACATTGCTTCCCGCTTACAAGTCCTTGCGCCCCCAGCTGGTATTTATGTTTCTGAATCCGTTCACCGGAACATTGCTAATAAAAATGATATCCGCTCCGAATTTTTAAGAATTGAAAACCTTAAAAATGTAAAAGAACCCATCCAGGTTTACAAAATATTTTCAGCCGGGAATGAAATAAATGAAACCAAGAATAAACGGCTTATCAACTCTTCCATCATTCCAGATTACGATTACGATATTCATATAAGTTACAGGTATCACGATAATAATTACGATAGGTGGGTGACTGAATTTGTTGAAAAACTTAACCAGGAATTAAGTGCCACATTAAAAGACAAGCTGACCATTTTTTTTGACAAAAATCCGGAAGACAAGCGGATGGGGTTTGAAAATGAAGATGGATCAACTAGTCCAAAAATAAATTCACTAATCTTTATTCCGATCATCTCTCTGACGTATTGTGATACATCTTCTCCGGTTTGGAAAAATGAGTTCATGATATTTCAGGAAGAGATAATGAGTGACAACTTTGGGACTAACATCAAATTATCCAATGGTAACAGTACCTCAAGGGTAATACCAGTAAAAATTCATGATATTGATACAGACGATACCAAGTTATTGGAGTCTGAACTTTCCGGTGGCTTAAGATCCATTGATTTTATTTATCGTGAACAGGGAATCAACCGCCCATTGCATCCTACCGATGATGAAAAGCATGACAACCCGCAAAGACCCATGTATCGCAACCAGATAAACAAACTGGCTAATGTAATTAAAG
>JBDSEE010000135.1:0-4059 GCA_039920245.1 Ferruginibacter sp. | reverse complement strand
AGCAAAAAGGTGTGACCTTTCAGTTGGAAACGACAGTAACTGGTTTTGAAAAAAATGGAAATAAGGCTTCTGTTGTTATCACAGATAAGGGAAAATTTAATTGCGAAAATGTTGTTGTAGCCACGGGTAGCTGGATACCTGAAGTAGCGAAAATGCTGGGTATAAAATTGTTACTGCAACCCGGGAAAGGTTACAGTTATACATATCCTCATGTAGAAAAAAATATTCATTACCCTGCTATATTGGTTGATGGCCGTTGCGCCATCACCCCATGGAAACATCAGTTACGTATTGGTGGCACCATGGAACTTAGTGGCATCAATAAAAAAATATTAGTGGGTAGAATGCAAGGGATTTATAATTCAGTAAAAATATTTTACCCCGGTTTGAAAATAGATTTTCCACCAGCTGAAAAAATATGGAGTGGCCTGCGGCCGGTAACTCCTGATGGATTGCCTTATATAGGCAAGCCTGCAAATTTTGATAATGTTATTGTTGCTGGTGGTCATGCGATGCTGGGGATTTCGCAAGGAACTGGTACCGGAAAATTAGTAAGCGAAATGGTAGAAGGGAAAACTACAGAAATAGAAATGAGTGCGTTTAGGTTAAATCGTTTTGGGTGATTAGGAAACTTAGACTATTAGTAACAATCATTCGATCCCACACATAATACTTTTGGTATTTGCGTTCCCACATAGTTTACATAAGTTTCTTTCCTTTTTGTCCTAACATTTATATGATGAAAATAAAGGGAATTGTTTTTTAACTTAAACGGTAAGTCATCTGGCGAGCCTAACTCAAATTGCTTCTAAATGCTTTTTTGTTGTCAAGATATATAACATTTGAGTGCCCGTGAATTTCAATTGCTGCTTGGACCTCACTATAAATTGACAGTATATAAAATTTTACTTTGCCATCAATGTCTTTAATCTTACCAAGATAAACAATATCCTTTTTATCGTCTCTTGTCTTAATGGTTTGTTTCTTATTTATCAAATGATCATTTAAGTATTTTGAATAGTTGCTAACCTGTGCTTTTGCTTTTAAGAAAATACTTAGAAATAAGATTATGATAATTGGTTTCATTTTGAAATGTTGGAATCGTAATGGTGCCATTGTAAATCTGGTAACAAGTTGATTTACAAAAGTTTAAAAATTCGCAAATCCAATCTTTCCTCTAATCAATCCCCGCAGATGAATGCCTCTCCGGTATCTGCACATCTCCAAATCCTTTCCTTAACAATCTCTCCCTGAAATCCTGTTGCACATCATACTCACCATGAACGAGAAAAAGTTTTTTTACCTGCGCAGCATCCTGGCAGGCAAGCCACTGGCATAGATCATCATAATCCCCATGAGCACTCATGCTGCGCATCTGGCCTACTTCTGCATTCACTTCCAGGTGCTGCCCAAAAACAGAAACTTCTTTTGCACCTCTCATCAGTTTTCCACCAAGTGAATTTGGTTCGCAATACCCGGTGAGTAAAATAGTGTTGCGGCTATTTTCAATGTTGTTGCTGATATGGTGTTTTATTCTGCCTGCTTCTGCCATGCCACTTGCTGAAATAATTACGCAAGGCCCTTTGTAATAATTTAGCATTTTACTGTCTTCCACTGACTTCGTAAATTTCAATCCCTTAAATGCAAATGGATCATTATCACTCAGCAAAACTTTTTGTATTTGTTTATTAAAATATTGCGGGAAAGATTTTATAACTGTTGTTGCTTTTGTGCTTAGCGGGCTATCAACAAAATATTCTAATTCAGGTAATCGGTTCTCTAATTCAAGCTGGTTAAGTGCATACAAAATCTCTTGTGTACGCCCTACGCTAAATGCGGGCATGATTAGTTTCCCTTTTTTCTGCAAGCATGTTTTAGTTATCCATTCAAGCAATGCATCGGGAGTAGGATTATGTTCATCATGCAGGCTGTTGCCATAAGTGCTTTCAATTAAAATATAATCTGCCTGTGGAAATACTTCCGGCGATTTCAATATCACATCACGGTATCTTCCTACATCACCGCTGAAAGTCAGTGCTACAACTTTCCCTTTTGAATTTATTTTTAGGTGCACACAGGCGCTTCCAATGATATGGCCTGCATCTGTAAACAAACATTCAATACCTGGTGCTACCGTAAACCAATGGCCGTAATCATGCGGAACCAACTGGTCTGCCGCAGCAAGCGCATCAAGCGTTGTGTATAAAGGCTGCAGGTAAGGAAGCCCCTGCAATGCCCTTGTTTTATTGGAATATTTCACATCATTTTCCTGTATGCCTGCAGAGTCTTCCATTAGTATGGAAGCAAGATCTTTCGTGCCATGAGTACAGTGAATATTGCCTTTATAGCCATCCTTCACCAATTTGGGCAACAGGCCGCAATGATCAATATGCGCATGCGAAAGCACAACATAATCTACTTCACGGGCATCAAACCCAAAATCTTTATTCATCTCATCAGTGTCCTGTCCCATACCCTGGAACATGCCGCAATCCAGCAATAACTTTTTACCATCATCAAGCGTGATTAAATGTTTGCTTCCTGTTACGGTTCTGGCTGCGCCATGAAATGCTATTGTCATAAAATATATTTTTTTATTTTTTTTAGGCTGCATTACTTCTTTACTCAGCATCGTTGTGTCACTCACTTAAACGGTAAATCTTTATTCAGCATTTTTATTTCACACAACGAGGCAACGAATACAAAGCAAAACAACGAAATGCATTTTTTTGTCTCTTTGTTTTCTTTGTCTCTTTGTGAGAAACCTTTTCTCTTTGTGTGAAACTATTTAACTCACCGCCATCCATGCCATCATTCCCATTCCCTGTTCTATCGCATCTTCATCAATATTAAAAGTTGGTGTATGCACTCCACTTGTAATTCCTTTGACAGCATTGCCAGCGCCAAGCCTAAAAAAACATGCAGGAATTTTATGTGAATAGTAAGCAAAATCTTCTGCACCCATTCTCAGTTCTGTTTCACTTACGTTTTTTTCCCCTGCAAATAAAATGGCCTGTTGCTTTGCTGCTTCACACAATGCTACATTATTCAATACAAAAGGATAGCCAACATCAATATGAATATCTGTAGTTGCTCCCATTGCTTCCACCAATTGTGTTGTTTGTTTTTTTATCAGGTCATGAGCTTTGAAGCGCCAGTCTTCATTCATTGCCCTGAAAGTACCTATCAGCTTCACTTCAGATGGAATTACATTTGTAGTATTGCCTCCCTGGAAAGAAGTTATAGAAAGTACAGAAGGATTAAACGGATCATTATTCCTGCTGATGATTTGTTGCAGGCTGATGATAAGATGCGAAGCAATTAAAATAGGATCTGCTGTAACATGGGGCGAAGCAGCATGACCACCTTTTGCTTTGATGCTGATGTAAATTTCATCAGCACTTGCCATCACCATACCGCCACGAAAAGAAAATTTACCAACTTCCATGCCCGGGTGCACATGCAAAGCAAAAATGCGTTCAGGTGCAGGATTTTCAAGTACACCTTCAGCTATCATATAACTTGCGCCACCAGGGTTTTTTTCTTCTCCTGGTTGAAAAATTAATTTCACTGTACCTTCCCAATCAGCTTTTGTTTCCTGTAAAATTTTTGCTGCACCCAGCAGGCAGGTTGTGTGCACATCATGACCACAGGCATGCATCACACCCGTATTTATTGATTTATAATCTACTTCATTAGCTTCTGTAATAGGCAGGGCGTCCATATCTGCACGTAAAGCAGTAATTCTTGAAGAAGGATTTTTTCCTTCTATAATTCCTACAACCCCGGTAGTTGCAATTACGGTATAAGGAATTCCAAAAGATGATAATTTTTTCTGGATAAAAGCAGATGTTTCAAATTCCTGGTAGCTTAATTCGGGATGTGCATGTATATGATGGCGGATAGAAATGAACTCATCTTTATAACCCCTTGCAAGATCTTTTATTTTTTGAAGCATGTACCTGTTTTATACATGTGAAGTTAATTATCAAAACAGTACGACAACGAGGAAGATTTTTATAACGGATCCTGGTCAAGGTTTTTTTCTGGCTTCACTTC
>JBDSEE010000134.1:0-14286 GCA_039920245.1 Ferruginibacter sp. | reverse complement strand
CGGTGTTGTATATTAATTCGGATAACAATGGCAGGGGCTTTTTGGGAGCGGGTGGATCGCAGGCATTAGAACCTGCATTTACAGAGATCATTAAGGAGATAAATGATCCTGAAAAAAATGTAAGCATATATGAAAGAAGCCGGTCAAAAGATATTATTGATGCGCCTTCTTCAAAAATAAAAAAAGAAATGCTGGCAAAGAAAACTTATGCTCTGGAAGCGCTTGGTTCCGGGTCCGACTTTTCGCCTTTTGCACAACATATTGGTATTCCTTCTATGAACCTGGGATTTGGTGGCGAAGATGATGGCGGGGAGTATCATTCTATTTATGATTCCTACGACCTGTACAGGAGATTTAAAGATCCTACGTTTGAGTATGGTGTCCTGCTGGCAAAAACTGCCGGGCATACAACGCTTCGGTTTGCCAATGCAGAAACGTTGCCTTTTGATTTTCGCAATCTTCAGAAAACCATCAGTAAATATGCCACTGAGTTGGTAACGTTGGCTGATGAAATGAGAGAGAATACTTCGGTAGAAAACCAACTGATTAAAGAGAAATACTATACCATTGCCGATAAGGTAAATGAGCCCCTGTTAGCTCCGGTTGCAAAAGATGAAGTACCGTTTATCAGTTTCGCATCTTTACAAAATGCTTTGACTGCTTTGGAAAAAGCAACCAATGCATTAAGTGATTCCACTAATAATATAATTTTAACGGCAGATAAAAAACTATTGTTAAATGAAAAACTGTACAGGGCAGAACAGGCACTGCTTACAAAGGAGGGATTACCACGCCGTGGCTGGTACCGGCACGCTATTTATGCCCCCGGTTTTTACACTGGTTATGGCGTAAAAACATTGCCCGGCATACGTGAAGCTATAGAACAACGCAACTGGAAAGAAGCCCGGGAGCAAATAGAAATAGCTGCCAATACAATCAATAATTTCTCTGCTTACCTGGATGCAATTACAGCAGGTTTAAGATAAGGTAAACCGATTATAAACATCCGTGAAAAGCCCGGTGAATTTTGACGATAGCGGGTTATGTTGGAAACAGTAGTATTGACAATGTACAATATTGAAAGGCAGAGTAACCATTGAAAAATTTGCGATCAGATCCAGTCGCAGACACCGAACAAAAAAGTGACAAGTGAGCCCAGCCTCAAAATTAGTTTTGATATTGCCGAAATAAATAATAAAACGCAACTCTGTTTTACTCACTCAGATTAGTTCCCGATATTGAATGTTTCGTTATCGGCCAATATTTTTTCAATTTGTGCACCCTTAAAAATCACTTTCATTTTACAGCCATTACCAACAGACGATAAAATATAGACTTCTCCATTGTACACTGCTGCACGATTTCTGATATTTCTTAATCCTATGCCGGTACTCTTAGCTAAAGTATTAAAGCCTTTACCATTATCAATTATGGTAAATAACAAATCGTCAGCTTCTGGCTTAATTTCTATTTCAACTTTTGTTGCTTCTGCATACTTTAAAATATTAGACAACTGCTCCTGAACAATTCGGTAAATCGTCTGTTTTAGACCTTCGTTAATAGTGTTGTCCTTATAAGAAGGGCAAGTAAAATCGATGGCAATATTTTCGATAGCCGTTATGGATCTTATTAATTCTTCAATGGAGTCACATAAGGTGATTTTTTTTTCTGCCGTAACACCTACAAGGGCATGAGAAAGTTTTCTTATTTCGTCCATGGCAGTTCCAATATATTCTGAACTTTTTATAATAAACTCATTTTTATCTTCAACACGTGAGAGGCTACAATTTAAATATATTTTGGAAGCAGCTAAAAGTTGGTTTACATTATCATGGAGTTCTTCACCAATTTCAGTTCTTTCTTTTTCCTGGGCGTTGATCACTGCTTTTGTTAAGTTCTTATATCCAACAGCTTTCTGATCCTGGTATTCTTTTTCTTTAATTAATTTTTCAGTAATATCGATGGCAATTACCGACCTGTATTTTTTGCCATCAATTGTAATAAGATTGCTATAAATTTCAACATTAATTATTTCCCCTGATTTTTTGATATGATTAAATTGGCCTTTAAAAACATCGTTTGATTGTATATTTTGTTCTAAATCTTTTTTTAAAAAACCTGTATCCTTTTCCAGCTTAATATCTGCAAGGCTTATGTTAAGAAACTCTGCCTCACTATAACCGTAAAGTTTCATAGCAGCGTCATTTACCTGGATGAACTTTAATGTTTCCTGATCAAAAACCCACATAGGCTGGGGGCTTAAATGAAACAGGTTACTATATCTTTTCTCCGATTCTGCAAGTTCAAGATTGGTTTTCTTTCTTTCGATATTGTAAATAATGCTTTTATAAAGCGATGTTGCTGTAATATCTTCTTTTAATAAATAATCGGCTATGCCCAGCGAAAGCGATTTGATGCTGAATCCAATATCCGTATAGCCCGTCAGCACAATAACCGGGCATACCGGGCATAGCGCATTCATTTCTGTAATTAATGCTTCCCCGCTTTTATCGGGTAGCGAGAGGTCCAGGAGAATTACGTCATATATCTCTTTTTGCTCAAGTAACAGCTTTGCTGCTGCAAAACTCTTAACCTGGGTAATATGAGGAGCCGCTATCTGCTCTTCCAGGTAATCTTCAATAAGGGTTAAATCGCCGGGGTTATCTTCAATTACCAGTATGCTGTAGTCTTTTTTATCTTTTGTCATGTGGTAACTTTTATCGTGGCAGATTTACAATATTGATCCAGAAGTCTTCAATTTTTGCGACGGCTTTTATAAAATCATTTACATCAACCGGCTTGGTAATATAACAGTTTACATAATTTTTATACGATTCGAGAATGTCTTTTTCAGAGGATGAAGTAGTTAGCATAATAACAGGTATTTGTTTCAAGTCTTCTGAATGTTTAATATATTGAAGTACTTCGTGGCCATTCTTTTTGGGGAGATTTATATCTAGTAAAACCAGGTCGGGTAAGGTCGCATTTTCATAACCGCCTTTCTTGGTTAAAAAATCAATAGCATGCTTTCCATCTTTTACAATGGTTATCTTATTGGCAATTTTTCCTTCTTCCAATGCTTCGGTGGTAAGCATGATATCTCCTTCATTGTCTTCCACGAGTAAAATGTGTATTGATTTCATAATAATTAATTTAAAAGTTTTGGCATTGTAAAATAAAATGTGCTTCCGGCATTTTCTTCCGACTCTAACCAAATTGTACCGCCATTGCCTTCTACAATTTTTTTGCAAGATGCAAGGCCAATTCCTGTTCCTTCATATTCTTCTTTTGAATGCAGGCGGTTGAATATTTCAAATATTTTTTCAAATTTTTCAGCAGGAATTCCGATGCCGTTATCCTGTATACTAATCAACCATTCAACTTTATTCTCCACCACTTTTAGTAAAATTACAGGAGCTATACCTGCTTTCTTAAATTTGATAGCATTGGCCAGCAGGTTTTGAAACAGGCGAACGATATCTGTTTTGTTAACCACCAGCTTTGGCAATTCCCCTTTTGTTACGATTGTTGCATTACTCTCTTGTATCAGGCCATATAGATTTTGTTGTGCTTCACTAAACAGTAAATGAAGGTCACATAATTTTTTACCGGTATTTTTTTCGGCTGTGTGTGATAATTCCAACAGGTCTGTGATCATCGCCTGCATTCTTTTACCACCATCCACAGCAAATCCAATATATGTATTTGCTTTCTCATCCAGGAGTTGTGCATATTTACTTTGAAGCAATAGCATAAAACTGTTTACCATACGAAGAGGTTCTTTAAGATCGTGGGACAAGACATACATTAATTCTTCCAGATGGGTATTGGCTGAGGTAAGCTTTTTATTGAGGTAGGAAATCTCTTCATTTTTTTTAACTAATGTCCTTTGAGTATTCACCAATTCATTATTAAGCTCCGTCATTTTATTTAAAAAATCTACTTCATTGGAAAAATTAAATTCAATGGCCTTTGCTAATTCCTCACCCGGTATAATTGTTTCAATTTTTGTGAGCATAGTTTTTATTTTAAAAAATCATATTGTTGGCTAATTGAATGGCTTCTTTTGCAGTAGAAGCCCATCCGTCTGCGCCTACTTTTCTCCATAGGTCATGTACAAGCGTAAACGGATAGCCGCCAACAATTATCTTCACGTTTTTGATTGAAGTGTTGTTCCTGATCTTTTTAATTAATGATTGCAGCTTAGTTATATGAAATGGCATTGTTACTGAAATAGCAAGCAGTTGTGGTTGTTGTTCGGCCATTGCGCTTATAATATTTGCATCGGGCATATTGGCACCCATATAATAAGTATCCCATCCATCCATTTCAAACAGGTCACTCAGCATCCTAATCCCCATTTCATGCAGATCACCTGAAACACTGCACGCCAGCATCTTTCGTTCCTTTTTTTCAGAAGTAAAAATGTACGGATATAATGTTGCCATAATTGATTGGGTAGCCGCAGTGCAATAATGCTCATGCGCAACAGTAATATTATTATTCTGCCATAGTAACCCGACTTCCCGCTGGGTTACTTTAAAAATATTTGTATAAAGTGAGGTAATTGGTACGCCTTTTTTTACTAAGGTTGCTATCAGGGCTTGTGCCTGTGTTTTATTTCCTTTTAGGAGAAAATCAAGAAATTGTTTTGCATCCTCCAATATGGGGTTGCTATTATTGAAAAAAGTTTCCGTGGCAGGATGAAGATCTTGTAAATTTATTTTGCTTTCCTGGATGTAAATATGTGCAGTCTCGTAAACATCTCCTGTCAATATTTCTTTGCAGGCCATATCCATATATTCCAGGTTATTGGCCATGTCTTTTACGGGTATTCTTCTGGCTTCCAGCATTTTTTTTGCCCATAAAATATATGCTGCGAATATTTCCGGGCACTCTAATTCCATGGCTACTGATAAATATGAAAGGTGATAGCCATTATCCTCAAAGCATTTTTCTTTACCGGCAATGCCAAATTTTAAAAGCAGGTCAGGATTATTATTAAATTGCATCTCTGTTATCAACCGGGCAAGCGATACCTTATTGTTACCAAATACATAACCGATATCCATTAAGGTTGTTTCCATTAAGATGTTATATGGTTAAAAAATTGCAGCTTAAAGCTGTGTGGCACTAATTTTAGTCCTTTCGGAATTGCTGCATGGGAGTCTTTTAAATGTGTTTTATGCCAGGTATTAAAAGCCGCCTCATCTGTCCAATTAGTAATTAACCAAATTTGTGATGGGTTTTCTATAGGGCTTAATACATCCAAACCTAAAAACCCTTTATATTTCTCCACAAGCCCGGGTCTATTTATAAAAGCTTGTTTTACTTCGTTGTCCATTCCGTTGAGTATTTCGAAAGTGCTTATAGCAGTAAACATTTTATTGTTTTTTTATTGTAAAATAAAAAGTGCTCCCTTTGCTCCGTCCGACTGGGTCATCCCCGTCCGACCGGTTACTCATCTGGTCATCCTCATCCGACCGGTTGGTCATCAGGGCGGGCAGGCGGGCTGCCGCGGATTTAACCCATATCTTCCCACCCATGTTTTCAACTATCTTTTTACAAATAGCTAAACCGATACCTGTACCAGGGTACATTTCTCTGCTGTGCAGCCGTTGAAAAATAATGAAGATCTTATCAAAATATTCTTCCTCTATGCCCATTCCATTGTCGGCAATGGCAAATTCCCAATGCGTTCCTGTTTCCTTTGCGGAGATATTGATCTGAACATTATGTCCATCCCTACTGTATTTTAAAGCATTAGCCAACAGGTTTTGAAACACCTGCTTTAAGGGAGATTTATATGCACGGATAACAGGAAGTTTATCTACATGTATAATTGCGTGTTTTTCTGCTATCTGGTTTCGAAAAAGTATTTGGGCTTCATTTACAAGTTCATTGAGGTCAACATCTTCCAGTTTCTCCTCTGTACGTCCGGCACGGGAAAACGCAAGCAGGTCTGCAATAAGCTGGTGCATCCGTTTGGCACCATCCACTGCAAAATGAATATATTTTTTTCCTTTATCATCAATAACAGGGTCATACTTTTTTTCCAGCAGTGTTAAAAAACTGGTAACCATTCTTAGTGGTTCCTGCAGGTCATGAGAGGCAGCATAGGCAAACTGCTCCAGGTCTTCATTTTTTTGTTTCAGCATTTCCAGAGCATGCCTGAGTGATTGCTGTTCGTAGCTTAATTGCTGCCTGAGTCGTTTTTCACTTTCAATGGTCTGTTGTAACCCGTTAAATAACCGGGGTATAAGGGCTGCTGACAAAAAACTTAAAAATACCAGGTTGGAAGAAACAGTTATCCATACGCCAACAGCATCCGGTTGGCCAGCCCACGGTACCAGTTTGTAATAGATAGCTAACGCAAACAGAATGCATATAAATGTATTTAAGAACGCAGACGAGAAAGCATATTTTACCGAGAAAATAAGGATGCAGAAAATTGATGCTGTCTGAAGGTATATGAACCCGGGGCCAGGCATGCCAACATAATACAGCATAGTAAAACAGAATAAATAGATGCATGTTACAAAGATCACTTTACGAAGCGGAATAGATATACCTGGGATAAATGCTACTACCAGCATACTTATCACTGTAAGTACATCCACCACCACCAATATATACTGGCCTGTTGTAATGATCCAGTAAAGGCTGGGCAAGAGCGCAATGAGGCAAAAAGGAAGAAGGTATATAATGGTAGCTGCAAACAGGTTATTGCGCCAATAAACTATATCCTGCACAGCATTACCAGGGCTTGCGCAGTTAAGATTAACCCTGTTTATATAACGCTTCCAGATATTCATCTATGTATTTTTGGGCAGGGTGAAAAAAAATGTGCTGCCTTTACCTTCTTCCGATTCTAGCCAGATCTTACCACCCATGCTTTCAATAATTTTTTTGGTAATGGCCAGGCCAATACCGGTACCGGAATATTCATCCTTGTTGTGTAGCCGTTGAAAAATGGTAAATATCTTATCGAAGTAATCAGGGTCAATCCCAATACCATTGTCTGTAACCGCAAACTCCCAATAGCTTTCCATGTCCTTTGCATCAATACTAATTTCGGGCAAGCCATCTTTTTTATGATAGGTGAGACTGTTATTTACCAGGTTTTGAAATACCTGCCGCAGGGGCGACCGGAAGGTTTTGAGTAATGGCAATCTGCCTGTTTTTATAACAGCCTTTTTCTCTTCAATTTTTTTGCGAAGCAAGGATAGTATTTCACCCATCAACTCATTCAGGTCCACTCCTTCCTGCTTATCTTCTGCTTGTCCTACTCTTGAAAATTCAAGCAGGTCCAGGATGATATGCCGCATTCGATTGGCTCCATCAACCGCAAAGTGTATATATTGCCTGCCCTTTTCATCAATGATGTTTCCGTATTTTTTTTCTATCTGGGACAGGAAACTGGTTACCATTCTTAATGGCTCCTGTAGATCGTGTGAGGCTACATAAGCAAATTGTTCCAGCTCCTGGTTGGAAGTTGCGAGTTCTTTCGAATGAACCTCCAGTAATGCATTAAGTCTTATAAATTCTACCTCCGAATTTTTGCGTTCCGTTACATCTTTAAAAAAAACTGACAAACCTGTATCAGACGGATAAGCACTTATTGCAAACCATTTATTCAGAGCGGCATAATAATCTTCAAAATCAATTACCTGGTTTGTTGCTTTAGCCTCATGATATTTTTTGTAGGATTCGGAATCAATACTGTCTGAAAATACCTTCCAGAGATTGTTCCCGATAATTTTTTCCCTTGGAGTAAGCAACATTTTCTCCGCCTCTTTGTTCCAATAAGTTACTGTCCAGGCTTTATCTACAGCAAAAAACGCATCTCCAATACTTTCCAGGATAGAATTTTTTTCTTCATAAGCTTTTAAAGTTTCATTTTCCAATTTTGTTTGCTCTGTAATATCCCTCAAAATTCCATCAAGGCGAATGGGGTTGTCATCCTGGTCAAATTCAAATTTCCATTCTGAAGTGGCTTGCCCTAACTTGCCATTCTTTTTTATGAATTGAAAACTAAATGATGAATTTGTAAAAGTGGCAAAAGCATTTTCCATGCTGCTGATTGCTAATGCGGCATCCTGCGGGTGAACAAATGAAAGAAAAGCTTCAGCTGATGGAATAACCTCGTCACATTCAATTCCAAAAATGTTGCAAAATTCATCAGACCAGGAATGCGTATGATCCACCAGGTTTACTTCCCAACTTCCTACATGCGCTATTGATTGTGCTTTTTTAAGCTTCGCTTCACTTTGTATCAGTCTTTCTTCAGCCTTTTTGTTTTCAGTAATGTCTGAGGAAATACCAATAATGCCGCTTAATTTATTATGCTGATCATAAATAGGAGAATCGGTTATTAATGCAGGAAAGTCGGTTCCATCTTTGCGCTGCACTTTAAACTCACCCGACCATGTACGGCCATTTTTAAGATCCTCCATTATCTCTAAAGCCTGTTCCCTGGTTGCCTGAGAAGGAGTTAGATGTATAATATTCTTTCCTATCGTTTCTTCTGATGTCCAGCCATAAATATCTTCAGCTGCTTTATTCCAGTAATTAACAACTCCATCCAGGTCTGTTGCTATAGCCGCCTGGCCTATCATATTTAACAGGTTGGCCTGGGCCCTGTTTTGTTCATCTGCCTTTTTGAGTTCAGTAATATCTTCAACGTTCGACCAAATAAATTTCTCACCGTCTTTTTCAAAAATATTTCCAGATAATCTTACGGGCACAAGATTTCCGTTCTTATGAATATATTCTTTTTCATAATTGATAAATTTGCCTGTGCCCTTAAGCTCTTCTAAAACTTTATTTTCCTGGTCATGATATTTTTCAGGAGTTACTTCCCAATAAGTCAGCTTCAAAGTTTCTTCAATCGTGCGGCCAATAATTTTTGCATAGGCCTCATTTACATCTTCAAGTGTGCCGTCCATACGTGAAAGCGCCAGACCTGTTACTGCCTGTTCAAAAAGGTTCCGGCTATACTTTTCACTCTGAATTAATTTTTCTTCTGCTTTTTTTCTTTCTGTGATGTCCTGGCAAGAGCCCACTGCCCGTATCGGCTCGCCCTGATCATCAAGATGCATTTCCCAATTTTCGGAAATAAACTTAACATTACCCTTAGGAGTAATAATTCTATAATCGAAGCCGTGGGGTGTATTATTATGAACTAAATTCAAAAAAATAGTATTAATCGCTTCCCGATCTTCAGGATGAATAAACTGGAGAAATTTATTATGATCGCCGGTAAAATGCAGTGGGTCTGTTTCAAAAATACGGTAGGTTTCATCCGACCATGTTGACTCCATGGTTTTTAAATCTTTTTCCCAGCTGCCAACTTTTGCAATAGACTGTGCTTCTTTTAATCTTAATTCACTTTTAAAAATATTTTCTTCAGCTATTTTGCGCCCTGTTATATCCCTGGATATCTTAGATGCACCAACTATATTTCCAAATGAATCTTTAATGGGGGAAATAGTGAGTGAAACAGTAATAATTTTTCCGTCCTTTCTCAACCTTTCTGTTTCGTAATGCTCAATAGGTGTTCCTTTTTTTATCTTTTCTAAAATTTCTTTTTCTTCATATAAAAGATTTGAAGGAAATAAGATGGAAATATGTTTTCCGATCATTTCTTTTGTAGAATAGCCAAATGTTTTTTCAGCGCTATTGTTCCAGCTAGTAATAATTCCTTCAAGGTTTTTAGTGATGATGGCATCATCTGTTGAATTGATAATAGAAGCTAAGAGTGATTGCTGCTCTTCCGCCTCTTTACGTTGTGTTATATCGGCAGAGGTAATGCAAACACCTTCAATTTCACTTGCCTTAGTGTATGCGGGGTTTATGGTAAAGCTAAACCACTTTGTATCACCATTTTTTCTTTCAAAAGAGTAGTCGTATTGAATTGTTTCACCTGCTAATACTTTTGAAAGAACACCTTGGTAACTTTCCTTTCTGGATGGGTGAATAAAATCATAAATGTTGCTTCCAACTTTTATTTCCTGTTCTGTATTAAGGAAAATAGTTTGAGCGGTTTTTGTATTGAAGGTCTTTACAATTCCATTTGCGTCAACGAGGATAAATCCTTCCGAAGTATTTTCAAAAATAGCTTTCAGGTTTGCTTCTGATCTTTTCAGGGATTCACCTGCTTCCGTTCTTTCAGTTACATCCTGTGTTACGCCATGCAAGCCAATTGATATTCCTTCATTATTAAACTTAACCCTGGTTTGTGCGTATAAATGCCTCACTGTTCCGTCTCTTCTAATGATGCGGTGAAAAAAATCAGTATTATCTAAAGTAGTTTTTGTTTGATTGGTTTTTTGTAATACATAATCCAGGTCTTCGGGATGAATGTATGAAGTCCATGTAGCAAAAGACTGTTTACTGTCTTCCGGGGGAAGCCCGTAAATTTTAAGTTGTTCATCAGACCATATTGCAATGCCTGTTGAATAATCGAGCTCCCAACTGCCTAAATGCGCAATAGCCTGGGTCTGTTTTAAACGGGATTCGCTTTTTATCAGCTCCTCTACAATAATTTCCTTTTCATTTTGCAGGCGGTGTTTTTCCAAAGCGTTTAAGATAGCTGTTGGTAACCGGTGAAGCCTGTCTTTTAAAATATAATCATCAGCTCCTTTTTTTAATATATCAACCGCAAATTCTTCAGACACGGTAGCAGTGATGAGTATGAATGGAATTTGGAAACCGGTTTTTTGCAGAATAGCCAACGCCTCAATTGAATTAAAAGACGGAAGAGAATGGTCGGCAAGTATGATATCGGGAGTGGCTTCATTTAACGCTTTAATAAACTTATTCTTTGTATCTACAACCAGTATTTCAAAATTAATATTGCCCTTTTTTATTGCTTTGCTTATTAGGATGGCATCGCTTTGTACATCTTCAAGGTGTAAAATTTTTAATTTTATGTCCTTTATTTTAATGCTGGTTATATCTATTGGTTTTTTTATAAGCATACTATAATTGTTGCGGCGTATTATTTACAACCAGCCAGTAAAAGCCCAGGTCGGCAATGATCTTTGAAAAATTTTCAAAACCCACAGGCTTAACAACGTAGCTGTTAACACCGAGATGATGGCTTTCTATAATATCCTTTTCTTCTTTTGATGAAGTCATCATTACTACAGGTATCAGTTTTGTGAGTTCATCAGCTTTAATTATCCTAAGCACTTCGAGGCCACTTACTTTTGGCATTTTTAAATCGAGAAATATCACTTTTGGCTTTTCCTGCATATTTCTGCCGGCGTATGCTCCTTTCGCAAAAAGAAAATCGAGGGCTTCGGCTCCATCGCTAAGGTGAATCAAATTATTAGCAAGGTTATGTTTCTTCAACGCCCTTATCGTAAGCATTGCGTCTGATTTATTGTCTTCTACCAGTAGCAGCATAATCATAGTTTTAATTTTTTATAAAGCTTATTTGTTTTGTCTATCCAACCGGTAATGAGAAGTAAAAGCAAGCTCCTTGGTTTACTAATCCCTTAGCCCATACTTTGCCATGGTGTTTGGCAATGATCTTTTGAATAATTGCCAGTCCAACACCCGTTCCGTCAAATTCATTGCTGCTGTGCAGGCGCTGAAAAACGCCGAACAATTTGTCGTAGTACAGCATATCAAACCCTGCCCCATTATCCTTTACATAATAAGTACATTCATTATTTTCGAGGTTTGATCCAATTTCAATAATCGCTTCTTCCTTGTTCTTTGTGAATTTGAAAGCATTGGAAATAAGGTTTATAAATACCTGTTTAAGCATATTTTTATCCCCGCTTATATTTTCCAGGTTATTAATGTTAATAGTGAATATTCTTTTGGGCTCTAACTGTTTAAGTTCTGAAATGACCATGTTAACCAGTTGCGTCATATTTACCTTAACCATTACTATGTGTTGCTTTCCAATGCGTGAAAATGAGAGCAGATTATCAATTAATTCTGCCATCTTATATGAATTCGAAATTACCTCGTTAAGAAGGTATTTTGCATCATCATCTAATTGCCCTACGTGATCTTCCAGCAATACCTGTGTAAACCCATTTATTGCTCTCAAGGGTGAGCGCAGGTCATGCGATACTGAATAGGAGAAAGATTCCAATTCTTTATTTGCTTCTGCCAATTCTGTTGCATGGTTACGTTTCTCCTCATTTTGAAACACGAGTTCCTCGTTGGCAATCACCAATTCTGCTGCCCGCTTCTCTTTCTCTTCATTTTGAAAGACTAATTCTTTATTTGCAATAACTAATTCCTGAGCCCTCATCTCTTTTTCATGGTTTTGAAACACGAGTTCCTCGTTAGCAATAACCAATTCTGCTGCACGCTTTTCTTTCTCTCCGTTTTGAAAAGCAAGTTCTTTGTTGGCAACAGCTAATTCCCGCGCCCTCATCTCTTTTTCGTGGTTTTGAAATACGAGTTCCTTGTTAGCGATAACCAATTCTGCTGCACGCTTTTCCTTCTCTACGTTTTGAAAAGCGAGTTCTTTGTCAGCTATTACTAATTCATCCGCTCTTTTCCTTTTTTCAGTGTTTTGAAATTCAAGTTCTTTGTTGGCTGTTGCCAATTCATCAGCCCTGTTTTTTTTCTCCACCAACTGAAACTCCAGTTCTTTGTTTGCAACAATTAATTCATCAGCCCGGTTTTTTTTCTCTTCATTTTGAAACTCCAGTTCTTTGTTGGCTATAACTAATTCCGAAGCCCGTTTTCTTTTTTCTTCATTTTGAAAATCAAGTTCTTTGTTGGCAACTGTTAATTCATCGGCTCTCTTTTTTTTCTCACTTACTTCAAAGTCAAGTTCCTGATGGGCAATTATTAATTCATCTGCCCTGTTTTTCTTTTCCTTATTAGCTGTCAGCAATTCATCTGCACGTTTTCCTTTTTCCTTGTTTTGAAAGGTCAGTTCCTTATCAGCAATTATTAATTCGTCTGCCCTTTTTTTCTTTTCCTTATTAGCTATCAGCAATTCACCGGCACGCTTTAACTTGTCTTCTTTTTGAAAAACCAGTTCACTGTTTAGTAATTTCAGTTTGGCGGCAGACCTTATTTTTTCTTCTTTATAAAATGCGAGTTCATTTTTAGTATGTTCCATAGAGTTTTCGATTACTTATCAAACCTTTCAACCTATAACTTTATGCTGACCGGTCATATGACCTTGATCATCGACAGATATGATCTATATCATTTGAAGGCAGGTTTTGATCTTAGGTGAATTACGTTCTCTGTAATGTAACCACATTAAACCGGCATTGATGTAATGAAATGAGAAGTAGAAGTTCTTCTACATCAACTATAAGTTTGTACTACAAGAATGATTTATCATGATAAAGAAAATTGAACATAGGATTTTCTGGCTGGTAAAAAAATTATGAAGCTGAGTTTTATGGTGGTAAAATGAGCTGTGCAAATTGCTTAAATAAAAGTTGCAAATGATCCTTTTGTAAATACTTAAGATTTGAATCCTACTTAAATTGATTATAATGTAAGAGTGCCATGAAAAGCTAAGTAACTCGCATGATTTTAAGAGGATACTTTATGGAGAAACAAAGGACTTTTTATACAGTCCTTTGTTAACCTGTAATAAAATTATTGCTTTACAAAGCGCTTGGTTCCGGGGTCCGACTTTTCGCCTTTTGCGCAACATCCGTGAAGCTATAGAACAACGCACCTGGAAAGAAGCCCGGGAGCAAATATAAGTAGCAGCCAATACAATAAATAATTTCTCTGCTTACCTGGATGCATTTACAGCAGGATTAAGATAAGGTAAACCGATAATAAACATCCATGAAATGCCCGGTGAATTTTTAGGATAGTGGTTATGTTGGAAACAGTAGTATTGACATTGTACAATATTGAAAGGCAGAGTCGTAAAAGACGCTAAATAGAATAGCATTTAAATATTTGCAGTGCAAATCCTGGTGCAGTGGCTGCCATAAAAAGTTACAGGTGATCTCAGCAAGTTCTTCGAAATACTGACGTCTGATAGGGGTTGATCGTAGCATTACGCCATCAGCATTTTGTTATACTTATTCCTGTATTCAATAGGCGTTAAACCTGTAATCTTCTTAAACAAATCCCTGAAAGCTTTGGTATCACTATAACCTACATCATACATCACTTCATTAATATTTTTCCGGCTTGTTTCAAACTGCCGCTTGGCAGCTTCAATCTTTACACGTTGTATGTATTCCAATACAGAATTATTGGTAGCCTGTTTAAACCTTCGTTCAAAACTCCTTCTCCCGATAGCTATTAAATCTGCCAGTTCATCAATGG
>JBDSEE010000133.1:0-4014 GCA_039920245.1 Ferruginibacter sp. | reverse complement strand
AAGCATTTTCATTTAATTTATCTCCATCAGCAAAAAAGGAGATAAAGAAAATAATATATCAGCATTTTGATTTAATTATTGACTCCTGGAATACTTACTTTAAAAACAAATAAAATGATTGCAACACATAATATCCAATCAGTTTCTTTTGAACAAAATCAAATTTGTTTGCAAATTGATGGAAAATCAATAAAATTACCTCTAGCCCAAGTTTCAAAAAAATTGGAAGCTGCGAATGAAATGGAAAGAAATTTATTCACTATTTCCCCTTCCGGGTATGGAATTCATTGGCCTTTAATCGACGAAGATCTTTCAGTAGATTCAATATTAAAAATAGTATAAGTTAAGAAGTTGCTCCCTTTTAAGAATAAGAACAAATTTCCTGGCTGCTACAGAGTAGCCATGGAGAGCGCTTCCCTTAAATCATTGTAGTTTTCTTCCTGCGTTTGCAAAAGGTTTATAGCGCTGGTTTGTCCAGGGCTTCATTTGATTGTTGCATATTTATTTTTTTGTGTTTACGCAATATTATCCCCCTCCTCAAGGCGCCGAAGCAGGTCAGTTTTGTTGTACATGCAAATGCCATTTAGTTTTTTGTAAATAATGCGGCCGTTGGCACGCCATTTTTTAAGGGTCTCTTTACCAATACCAACCCATCCTATAATACCGCTTGCCGGTACCCATTCTATAGGAGTTTGTGGCCCTGGATTAGTGTGCATAAATTAAGTTTTAGTTTTAGAAGGCCTGCGTAATAAAGCAGGTTTTTACGGTACTAATATAAAAACAGTTTTTTTACTGTGCAATACCACAAACCGGTAGTTTTTTTGGCCAGGCCAAAAAAATGCCGCACTCCAATACGGCAATTTTTTAGCAGGCTCAAGGCCTTATTGGGCAAATTGCGAAGCGTAGCTGCTATAAGCCAGTTGCTCGCCGGTGCCTATTACGGCCACACGGAACCAGTACTTCCTGCCTGGCTCCAGGTTTTTAAAAGTGTAGGTGCTACGGCTCGTGCTGTTGCTATCCCACACACTATCAGGCGTAAGGGGGTCGGGCGTAACATCATGTTTGTAACTACAGGCGCCTTTCATCGCCTTTACAGACGATACCAGTTCGCCGCTGGTAATACCATTAACGATCTCCACCATACCAGGGTTGGTAATGTACTGCGGCTCATTGGCCTTTGCCAGGGAGAAGCCGCTACTGGTAAGTATGGCCTCATCGCCATTGGCCACGTACATAACATACATGCCTAGTTGCCCCAAGAGCAGTTCCAGCGTAGTACGTGCCTTGTTCTTTTCGGCCACGTTTAGCCGGCCCAGGTCAGCAGCTTTGGTAAGCGCTGCGCTATACACAGTAAGGGCTGTGGCCAGTTCTGCCAGGGTAGGGATGGGGGTGGGAAAATTTGAGTTACCGGTCATGTTCTGCAGGATTGAGTCAGCTTTTGTTTCCAGGTTGGAGTCTGTAAAACTGGAAAAGCTGATCCTGAGCTTGGTCATTTTCATAAAAATGAGATTTGTTTTAGCAGGCAATATTGCCGGCCATATATTTATCGGTTTGTTTTAAATTTTATTTTATGCCTTTCCTCAAATACCCAATTATACCCCGATATACCCAGGCAGAATTTAAAGATTTTTTTAAAAGCAGGCAATTTGTTGGTAAATGAAGGCCTTCCTTTGGCAGATGATGACTATCATTTGGGAAGGGATGACCATCCTTTGGCGGAGGACGACCATCCTTTGGGAGCGGACGACCATCTTTTAGCGGAGGATGACCATACTTTGGCGGAGGACGACCATCCTTTGGCGGAGGACGACAATCCTTTGGCAGAGGGTTACCTTCCCTTGGCAAAAGATGACCTTTCTTTTGCGGAGGACAATCATCCTTTAGGATTGGATGACCATCTTTTCTCGAAAGTTTTACGTCTTCGTTAAGTAGAAAGCCCGTTATTTCAAGAGAGAAGATATAATAAGTATGACCAGCGTGGTGGGAATGAGAAGCATCAGACTGAAAAATTCCCGGTTTAGGGTATTGCAGGTGTGAGCGCCGTGCTGTATTTTGGCCTTGTGTTTAGGTCTGGTATACCACAAGCTAATTAGTACCGTTTCGCATCCTGGCGCAGTTAGGGTTAGGCTGGGAACAAAAGAATCCATGATGTTCTATTTTAAACTGGTGAATAGGAATTTATATAATGAACCCAAATATTTGTTTACAAAATGCCCGAGGTCACTGCAAGCTATATCACCCATAATAATGAAGCAAGGATATTATTAAAAGCGGCCTATGGGATGCAGCTTAATAAATATATAAAAGCGGTACCCGGCGCCCGCTATAGTAAGACCCATAAAAGCTGGCATATGCCGGTAAATAAAAATGATTACCAGGCATTAAAGAAAAATCTGCCTAAGGGGTGGAACCTTAAAGAAATTAAAGATAAAGCAGTACCTGTGCCGGCATCCCTGGAAGTGACAGCAGTACAAATAAAAGCGCCGCAAATAATATATAAAAGCCAGAGGTTTAGCGCAGCAAATGCGGAGGCACTGGCGCAAATGATAACACAATTATCCCTGAAAGGGTATAGCCCCAGCACCATGCGAACCTATACCAATGAGTTTTGTGCGTTACTGGCAAAGCTGGGCAATGTGGAGGTAAGCACATTAAGACCTGAACATCTGCAGCGGTACATGCTGTATTGTACAAATACTTTAAAGCTTAGCGAGAATAGTTTGCACAGCAGGCTAAATGCATTAAAATTTTATTTTGAACAGGTGCTGAAAAAAGAGAAATTCTTTTTTGAAATACCGAGGCCGAAGAAGCCGCTCTTACTGCCCAAACTGCTTAATGAAAATGAGATAAGGCGGCTGTTTAATGCGCTTAGTAACAAGAAGCACAAAGCTATGCTGTTTACCTGCTACAGTGCCGGGCTTAGGGTGAGTGAAGTAGTGAATTTAAAAATTGCAGATATCGATAGCGGGCGAATGCAGATATTCATAAGCCGGGCCAAAGGTAAAAAAGACCGTTATGTAAATTTGAGCCTGGTGTTGCTGGATATTTTAAGAAGTTATATCAGCAGCTACAAACCGGTGCCTGTGAAATATCTATTTGAATCAGAACAAACATTTGGGGCATATCCCATACGCACCGTGCAACAGGTATTTACCAATGCCAAAAACAAAGCCGGTATAAAAAAAGAAGTGGGCATACATAGCCTGCGCCATAGCTTTGCCACGCACCTGCTTGACAAGGGTACAGACATTAAGTATATAAAAGACCTGCTTGGGCATTTTAGTATTAAAACTACCGAGCGGTACCTGCATGTGAGCAAGCAGCAACTGGTAAATATTATAAGTCCCTTTGATGATTTGTGGAATAATGAAAAGATAGAATGGTGAAAATGTTTTTATTAAGGAAGCAAAAGAAAAAACTTTTCAGGAATCAATTTAAAAAAAGGATAATAGGGTTTTGCAATCATGCCATACTTGTAGGAGTAATCCGCAGTGGCAACGAAAAAAAACAGGTGGGCAGAACATATTATAAAAATTTATAAGTTTCATTGACGTTATAAACAATTGGAATTGTATAATACTATCTTATTGAAAATCAATCTGTATATTTAATTTTTTATAGCGCATAATAACATAAATCATTGCGTTGTAAGCCATTTTAAAACACTCTATGCAAAAATTCATCTTTACTATTTTGACAGCTTTTGTTGCGACAGTTACGTTCGGACAGACCCCTGATGAACTAAATAAAAAATCAAAAGACTTTCTTGACAAGCAAGACTTTAAAAATGCAGTTCCTTTAATTAGACAAGCCGCTGAAAAAGGCAGTTCAGAAGCCCAATATAATTTTGGTATTTGTTATCAACAAGGCGTTGAAGTTCCTGCAAGTGACAGCATAGCAAATGTTTGGTTTTTAAAATCTGCAAGACAAGGTTGGAAAGACGCTCAATACAAAGTTGCTTACAGTTATGCAATAGGTCGTGGTTGGACAAAGGATGACAATCTAGCATTTTTT
>JBDSEE010000132.1:0-27518 GCA_039920245.1 Ferruginibacter sp. | reverse complement strand
TATCTTCTTTTTTTCCATTGTCATTGCAGGAACAAAAAAGAAATGAACCAGCAAGTAGCGTTGCTGCAGGTAAAAATTTAAATTGCCTCATTGATTAATTTTTTAAAATGATAAAATGCAGGAGTAAAACATAGGAAACAGTTCAATAAATATTATTTAAATATAACTTGTTTATAAATCATTTTCTCACGAAAGTCTTCTACTGCACAATAATAAATTCAATCTCCAATCTGTCCCAGCGGAGTTTTCTCAATGTAGGTAGTAACCCAAATAAACAATTTCCCGCGAAACCCCGCTGCTTGCTAATCCCTCGGAAATTAAAAAATAAATTTTACAAACCCTTATGTCCCAGCGGGGTTTTCGCAATGTAGATAGTAACCCAAATAAACAATTTCCCAAGAAACCCGCTGCTTGCTCATCCCTCGGAAATTAAAAAATAATTTTACAAATCCTTGTTATTCCTGGGAGTAAATTTATTTATAACTCCCTCGTATGTATTTCTTTTACCGGGATATTTTAAGATAGAAAATCCGGCTTAAAAATTATGGTAATTTTTTCATTATCGGGGTTTTCATACCGTTAACTAAAACAAAAAAACTTATAATGACACACCGATGCATGTGAACATTTTAATTTTATATAAATTCAATTTGCAAATCTTCCTCCTCTGCATAAACTTTGCATTTCCTTTCTCTGGGGTTAATATATTATTATTCTTATCATTTAAAGCAGGTATAGCCAATGATACTTTCTCGCTTTTATTTCTTCTTCTGATTTCGGTAATATTCCTGTATAGCATAATTGTAAACACGCTGGCCGTTCTTTGCTTTTTTGGCATAAGCCTTCTTCTTTTCCCGGTTACGTGTTATCGCCTGCGCATATGCCACAGCTTTAGAAAACTCGGAACGATACAACTTTTGCAGTTTAGTCGGCTTGTCCGGCCCGAAATTCGGCGCCTGCGTCACTACGATCTTGTCCTTATAATGCTTTACTATCAAGTCTCCCACCCTTCCCCTTACGCAGCTTAATAAACTCCCTTTTTGTACAATACCCATATATGTTGTTTTAAAATTTCTTGTAAAAAACTGTCCACCTCCACCTTCAACTCATAGCAATCCTATTGAATGCTTATTGCGCACTTATAGCAACCCTATACCAATCCTATGGTAAGCCCATTCATACTTCGTTCATGTCTTGTATATATCTTGGTTATAATTCATTAATCCTCTAATCACAATATACAACCAAAATGCCATTAAAGTACTGATGCCCCTCCCCCACCCCACCACTTTTTTAAAAAAGATACCGTCTTTTTATAAAGGCCAATGCATTCACGCTATGCCCGCACTTTATTTATTTTTCTTACATTCACAAAACAGAAAGCTTTCATTTAATCCCTGTTTCAAAACTATCTGTTTACCCATGCTCGTTAAAACCTTCGGCAGTGCAGTTTATGGAGTAGAAGCGATTACCATCACGGTAGAAGTAAATGTAGATGGCAAAGGCCAGCATTACTATATCGTTGGCCTTCCTGACAATGCAGTAAAGGAAAGTTTGCAAAGAGTGGAGAGCGCTATTAAAAGCAACGACTATACCATGCCACGCACCAAGCTCGTGGTAAACCTGGCGCCTGCTGATATAAAAAAATCCGGAACAGCCTTCGACCTTCCCATTGCCATTGCAACACTTGGTGCCACCGAACAGATTGGTGCCGAAAGGTTGGAACGTTTTGTCATCATGGGCGAACTAAGTTTAGACGGGTCCGTTAGAAGCATAAAAGGAGCTTTGCCCATCGCTATCCAGGCACGCAAGGAAGGCTTTGAAGGATTGATCGTTCCGTCCGTAAATGCAAGGGAAGCTGCCATGGTAAATAACCTGAAAGTATATGGCGTTACGCACCTCAATGAAGTGATAGATTTCTTTAGGGATGAGAAGACATTGCAACCCACTTATGTAAATACCCGGGAAGAGTTTGCATTCGCTCAAAGCAATTTTGATGTAGACTTTTGCGATGTGAAAGGACAGGAAAATATTAAGCGAGCTCTGGAGATCGCAGCAGCAGGTGGTCACAATGCCATCTTGATAGGCCCGCCCGGCGCTGGAAAAACTATGCTGGCTAAACGGTTACCTACCATACTTCCACCACTTACATTACAGGAGGCTTTAGAAACAACCAAGATACACAGCGTAGTGGGTAAACTGCCGGAAAATGCTACCCTTGTTAATCAGCGCCCCTTCCGCAGTCCGCACCACACCATTTCTGATGTTGCGTTGGTGGGTGGCGGTGGAAACCCACAACCTGGTGAAATATCATTGGCACACAACGGTGTATTGTTTTTAGATGAACTCCCCGAGTTTAAAAGAACCGTACTTGAAGTAATGCGACAGCCCATGGAGGAAAGAAAAGTAACTATTTCAAGAGCAAAAGTGGCGCTCGATTTTCCTGCAAGCTTTATGCTCATTGCCAGCATGAATCCCTGTCCATGTGGTTATTTTAACCATCCGGAAAGAGAATGCACTTGTGGGCCGGGAGTAGTACAAAAATATTTAAGCAGGATTTCCGGACCACTGCTCGACAGGATCGATTTGCATGTGGAAGTGACACCAGTAGCATTTAACGAGCTTTCATCTGCACGGGAAAGCGAAAAATCGGAGCAGATAAGAGAAAGGGTTATAAAAGCAAGAGAGATACAGGATGAAAGATACAAGGGCCATCCGGGTGTATATGCCAATGCACAAATGAGTAGCAAGATGCTGAAAGAAATATGTGTTATTAATACTGCCTGCCAGCATTTATTAAAGACTGCCATGGAAAAATTAAATCTCTCTGCACGTGCCTATGACCGTATACTTAAAGTTAGCCGTACCATTGCCGACCTCTCCAACAGTACTGAAATAAAAGCAGAACACCTTGCTGAAGCCATTCAATACCGCAGCCTGGATAGAGAAGGCTGGGGAGGATAGATACAGTGAGCAGTGCCAACATCCAACATCTTCAACAATATTCATCATTCAAAATTCATTATTCATCATTTGCCCTTCTGCCTTTACGTCATTTTTTCCGAAATTGCACCATATTTGATGCATCGAAGCTTTTCAATACATTACCATAACATTTCTACATGAAAATATTATTGCACTACCTGAAGCCTTATAAAGGCCTAATGACTTTCACACTCTTTTTAGCTGCCATCAATATTGGCTTTTCGCTCATAGATCCCATCATCCTGGGTAAGCTTGTAAACCTGGCATCTGAACACCAGAAAAAACCAGGAGGCGTATTTGATTATCATACCTTCTTCTTTTCTTTTGACAAGCCGCATTATGGTGTACTGGCTTTATTACTGGCATCTATAAGTGTGGCTATGATAAGCCGTATTGCAAAGGCATTCCAGGATTATTTTTTAAATGTAATCACCCAAAAGTTTGGTGCAAATGTATTTACCGATGGTTTGCAGCATGCCATGAAACTACCTTACCAGGATTTTGAAGACCAGCGTAGTGGTGAAACACTCAGTATCTTACAAAAGGTAAGAATAGACACAGAGAAATTTATTTCGGCATTTATCAATATTCTTTTTCCGGTTATTGTAGGGATCATATTTGTTGCTGTTTATTCAACTACCATTCATTGGAGTCTTCCTTTCATATACTTTGGCGGCATCTTTTTACTTTCTGTTATTACAAGTGTGCTTAGCAAAAAAGTTAAGACCATCCAGAAAAATATTGTTTCGCAAACTACCTCGCTCGCCGGCGCTACCACAGAGTCGCTGCGCAATATTGAATTGGTAAAAAGCCTTGGCCTCACCAGCCAGGAAGTTACCAGGTTAAACAAAAATACTTTCAAGATACTGGGCCTGGAACTTACAAAAGTAAAACGCATTCGCACCGTCAGTTTTGTGCAGGGCACTTTCGTGAATACACTTAGGCAAATCATTTTATTTATGCTGATGTGGCTGATTTATGGAGGAAGAATGAATGCAGGTCAATTGGTTACCATGCAGGTCTTTTCTTTCTTCGTATTTGGTCCGCTCCAGGAAATAGGTAATATCATTCTCTCTTACCGGGAAGCGGAAGCATCTCTTAATAATTTTGATAAACTGATGAAGAAGCCGCCTGAGCCTACAGCAGCAAACCCGGTTCATATCGGTGACATACAGTCATTGGTATTTGATAAGGTTGGTTTCAAACACCAGTCTGCCACACAAAAAGCCATTGATGAAATAAGCTTTAAGGTTTCCGTTGGCGAAACCATTGCATTCGTAGGACCATCAGGAAGTGGCAAATCTACTTTGATGAAATTACTGGTGGGTCTTTATCGCCCTCAGGAAGGAAAGATATTATACAATGGTATCGACGAGGATAACATCAGCTTTGAAGACCTGAGAAACCAAATTGGATTTGTAACGCAGGACACACAATTGTTTTCAGGTAGCATAAAAGAGAACCTGGTTTTTGTAAATCCTGAAGCAACAGATGCAGATTTGAATGATGCCTTGCAGAAAGCATCCTGCACGCAATTGCTTGTCCGTGCAGAAAAAGGATTAGATACCATGCTTGGTGAAGGTGGTCTTAAACTTTCCGGTGGAGAAAAACAACGGATATCCATTGCAAGAGCGTTGTTACGCAAACCAAGACTGCTCATTTTTGATGAAGCTACTTCATCACTTGATTCATTAACGGAAGAAGAGATCACCAATACCATTCGGGAAATATCGGAAATGAAGAACCAGGTCACCATTTTGATTGCACATCGGCTTAGCACCATTATGCATGCCGATCGCATTTACGTTCTTGAGCAGGGCGATGTGGTGGAAACAGGTTCGCATGAATCGCTCCTGGAAGAAAAAGGATTGTACTATGCCATGTGGAGGCAGCAGATTGGTGAAAGAAAAAAAATGGAAAATGCCCCGGCATTACAACCAACAACTTAGAGCTTATTCTGAATACTCTAAATAATCCCTAATAAATTTCCATGACCTCAATCCAACTGCTTGGGCTGGCCGCAGGCACGATAACATCTATAACTTTTTTACCTCAGGTAATAAAGATTTGGAAAACAAAGTCTGCAAAAGATTTGTCCGTATCCATGCTGTTGCTAATACTATTGGGTACATTGATGTGGCTCGCTTATGGAATATTTATAAAGGACATTGCTATCATTTTTACTAACAGCATGGTGCTTGCCATGGGATTTATAATGCTTTATTTTAAATACCGCTTCAAGGGCTAATAAATTACCTTTGCACATCATGAATGAAAGCAAAAAACCAACCCCTAATTTTTACTGGAGCCTCATAACCATGAGATGTCCCCGTTGCCGCAAAGGCCCCATGTTTAAAGACAATAACGCCTACCGAAAATTCTCTTTGAAACATATTTTTGATATGTATGATAATTGTCCTGAGTGTGGCCAGAAATATGATATGGAACCCGGCTTCTGGTATGGAACTGGTTATGTGAGTTATGGCCTTGCTGTAGCTGTTTCGGTTGCGACCTTTGTAATCTGGCTGCTGCTCTTTGGGGTATCAGCTTCTGATAACCGTATATTTTACTGGCTTATTACAAATGCTGTTATCCTGGTAGCACTGCAGCCCTGGTTGATGCGGCTTAGCAGGGTTATATACATTCGGTTTTTTGTAAGCTATGACGAAAACTATTTGGCTACCAAGCCTAAAGAGTTTGATTATTGAAAGGGATTGTGTCGAAAGTTATGCTGGTTGAAAGAACGATGCACAATGTAATGCTTTACAATTGAGTGACCCCGCCTGCGGTCTGGTTAGGCACAAGGTTGATGAACACAGCTAAAATAGTAACCAGAAATCTTACGCAATATTTTCAATGATACCAGCAATGCCTTGTCCGCCGCCTACACAGGCGGTAACCATTCCATATTTTTTATCCAGTCGTTTCATATCATTCACAACTTGTATCGTAAGCTTTGCGCCAGTACAGCCTAGTGGATGTCCCAACGCAATGGCACCGCCATTTATATTCACAATGTCAGGATTAAGTTCCAGTTCCCTAATCACCGCCAGCGACTGCGACGCAAAGGCTTCATTCAGTTCTATCAGGTCTATTTGCGAAAGCGACATACCAGCCTGCTTCAAGACTTTTGGAATTGCAGCCACAGGCCCTATTCCCATGATGCGTGGATGCACACCTGCACTGGCGCAATTCACTAACCGGGCAATAGGTTTCAGGCCCAGCTCATTGATCATGCGCTCACTCATTACAATCACAAAAGCAGCCCCATCACTTGTCTGCGAAGAGTTGCCTGCAGTAACACAACCACCGGCTGCAAAGGCAGGTTTAAGTTTTGCCAATCCCTCGGGAGTAGTATCTGTACGCACACCCTCATCTGTATCCACTACATAAGATTTGGTCTTTCTTTTTCCTTTATCATCTACATACACCTGCTCCACATTTATAGGAATTATTCCAGTTTTAAAATGTCCTTCGTTAATGGCTTTGGCAGCTTTCATATGGCTGTTATAACTAAACATATCCTGGTCTTCACGGCTCACATTATATTCTTTGGCAACTGCTTCGGCTGTAAGGCCCATGCTCAGGTAATAATCCGGTTCTACGCTTGCAATAGAATATGCAGGCACCGTTTTCCAGCCGGCCGTAGGCACAAGGCTCATGCTTTCCGTTCCACCCGCAATGATGCATTCGGCCATACCTGTTCGGATCTTTGCAGTGGCCATTGCAATGCTCTCCAACCCACTGGCACAATAACGGTTGATGGTGATACCCGGTGCATCAAAACCTACGGCTCTTGCTGCTATAATACGTCCCACTTGTAGCCCTTGCTCGGCTTCCGGCACTGCATTACCCACAATCACATCATCTACTCTTTTCACATCCAGTTGCGGCACACTTGCCAGCAAACCTTTTATTACATCAATAGCAAGATCATCTGGCCTGGTAAACCTAAATCCACCTTTCTTACTTTTTCCAATTGCCGTTCTGTAACCGGCTACGATATAAGCTTCCTGCATAATGATATTTTTTAAGTTTTGGCTTTCACCATTTAATCTTTGTGCGGCAGTGGTTCCGGCTATCCGTTACAAGCTGCACTACGTTTTGCTTTTCACTACTATCCGGCAGCTTTTCTGCAACTCTGCACAAAGGAGCAAATTAGTTGTTTATGCAACCTATCTCAAAGTTATCATTCATTCAGCAAAACAAAAAACTAAATACCAGTAATTTCGCAGCCATGTATAAAATGCTGCGTTCGTTACTTTTCTTTTTTGATGCAGAGCAGGTACATTATTTCTCCATGAATGCATTAAAAAGGATTTGCCATATATCTTTTGTCAGGAAATGGATATCAAATCAATTTAGAGTAAAAGATGATCACAGTTTTTCGGTATGGAGTATGAAATTTCCAAACAGGGTTGGTCTTGGTGCGGGCTTTGATAAAAATGCATTGTACCTGGATGAGCTAAGCCTGCTCGGATTTGGTTTTGTAGAAATTGGAACGGTAACACCCCGGCCACAAAAAGGCAATGATAAGCCAAGATTATTCCGCTTGAAAAAAGATAAGGCCTTGATCAATCGTATGGGTTTCAATAATGATGGAGCAGATGTGATAACAGGTAGATTAAAGCAGTGGAGAGAAGTCAATGGTCAATTAACAAAATACAATAACTACAATATTAAGATCCGACAACTAACAACTTTCAATTTTCAACTTTCAACTTTAATCATTGGAGCAAACCTTGGCAAAAACAAAGACACCCCCAATGAAGATGCGTGGAAAGATTATGGCTACTGCTTTGAAAAACTCTATGACTATGCTGACTATTTTGTAGTTAATGTAAGCAGCCCAAATACAGCAGGCTTGAGAGAATTGCAAGACAAAGAAGCACTGAGAAAAATACTTGTGCACTTGCAATCACTAAATAATATTCAGCACAGAACAACCAATCAAATTAAAAAACCCATCCTGCTAAAAATTGCACCGGACTTATCTTTGCCCCAGCTAGATGATGTAATATCATTAGCAACTGAAATACATTTGGATGGTTTGATTGTTGCAAACACGACAATAAGCAGGGAACATTTGTCTATTACCAAAGAGCGACTGGATGAAATAGGTGCAGGAGGATTAAGCGGTAAACCTTTAATGAAAAAAAGTACAGAGATGCTGGCTTACATTGCTGAAAAAACAAATAGAAACATTCCAATTATTGCCAGCGGTGGTATTTTTACTGCAGCTGATGCTGTTGAAAAATTTAAAAACGGCGCCTCACTTATTCAAGTATGGACTGGTTTTATTTATGAAGGTCCGGCAATTGTAAAAAATATTTGTAAAGGAATTTGATATTAAAATTGACGTATGGAATATCTCTTCACTTCAGAAAGTATTATAAGTTTATTGGTATTAATAGTGCTTGAAATTGTACTTGGCATCGACAATGTGATTTTCGTAAGCATTATAATGAACAGGCTTAAAGATAAAAAGCAACAGCAGAAAGCAAGAAGAACCTGGATGGTGACGGGCATTATTTCAAGAAGCCTTATGCTGATGGGACTAGGTTGGTTGCTACGCCAAAAGGGAAATGCCATTTTCAATCTCTTTGGCAAAGGCTTCGACCTGGCAAGTATTGTAATGCTTTTAGGCGGGGCATTTTTAATTTATAAATCTGTAAAAGAGATACATGAAAAACTGGAAGGTGAAGATCCAAACCAGGTACAAGCTAATAAGCCAGGCATTTCTTTTGGCCAGGCCGTTGTACAGATCATGCTGATAGATGCAGTGTTTTCTTTCGATAGCATCATCACCGCTGGTGGCACAGCACAACATGTAGAAATTATGATTATAGCAGTCATCATAGCAATGATCATCATGTTCATTTTTAGCAAAAGGATTGCTGCCTTCATTCATAAACATCCTACATTAAAGATGCTGGCACTTTCATTTTTAGTTATGATTGGCTTAAGTCTCATCATGGAAGGATGGGATAGTGAGACAGCAGATAAACTTCACCTGAAAAATTATATTTATTTCGGTATGGCATTTTCTTTTGGCGTAGAAATGCTAAATATGGTGATGCGAAAGCGTATGAGGAAAAACAGGGTTGTGGAATTGAATGAACCCATGATAAAAGATGAAGACGATGATAAGGATGATGTTGCACATTAATCCACCTGCATAATCACTGCAGCGGTGATCGCAGCTGTTTCCGTCCGGAGCCTTGTCGCTCCAAGCGATACCGGAATAAAATTATTTTCCATCGCCAGTTCAATTTCTGTTTTTGTAAAATCTCCTTCCGGTCCGATCAGGATTACTGCCTCACTAAAAGCACGGTACCCAATTAGTGATTTTTTATGCTGCTCATCACAATGTGCAATATATCTTTCTACCTGTCCTGAATTAACTACCAGGTCTTTCAGTTTTCGGGGTGCGTTTAAAAAAGGTAGCCATGCCTGTTGAGATTGTAACATAGCACTTACCAGTATCCCTTTCATTCGCTCCAAACGGAAATGTTGCTTCTCTGTTCGTTCGCAGATAAGCGGAATTATTTCAGTTACACCAAGCTCTGTTGCTTTTTCCAATAGCCATTCAAAGCGGCTGCTGTTTTTTACAAGCGAAACAGCCAGTGTTATTTTTTTTTGGGGCGATGAACAAACGGTGCTTTCAATAATTGTTACAGAAGCTTTTTTCTTATTATCATTAATAATTTCGGCAAGCAGGAGCCGCCCCTTACCGTCTGTTAGCTGTAGCCTTTCGCCAACTCCCATACGAAGCACCTGGATAATATGCCTGGACGTTTCTTCGCTAAGTACAAGTAATAAATTATCCTCTTCAATATTCTCAATATAAAAAAATGGTAAGGCCATATTACAAGATACAGAAAATAAAAAAGGAGAATGTTGTTACATTCCCCTTACAAAAACAAAACCTGTTCATTTTAAAAAAATGCTGGCAAGCAATCATTCTAAAACAAAAAAACAAACATTAAAAAGGAGACTCGTCATCAAAAGAACTATCATTCATCCTGCTTCCTTTTTGTATAAATATTTCAGCTCCGCCATCTGCACCTTGTCCTCCTGTTTGTACAGGCCGCCAGTTTCCACCTCCCGGCGGTAGGCCGTGTTGTCCGCCTGGTGCATCATCTTCTTCTTCCACGAATTTCTGGATATGTAACAACGCTCTAAGCTTCACCGTTTCAAGGCTACCATTCCTGTGCTTTGCAATTTTTACATGCGTTTCACCCTTATTATTTTCACCAAATTCATTTGCAGTGATATCATAATATTCTGGACGATAAAGGAACATAACCATATCAGCATCCTGTTCTATTGCTCCGGACTCACGCAGATCACTTAATTGCGGCATTTTGTTTCCTTCTTTTCTTTTTTCTACTTCACGACTTAATTGTGAAAGAGCTATAATTGGCACCTGTAATTCCTTAGCAAGGCCCTTCAGGTCACGACTAATCTTGCTTATTTCCTGTTCACGATTGCTATTTCTATCTGCGCTCCCACTCATCAACTGCAGGTAATCGATAATGATCATACCTACATTATGTTTGTTTTTAAGCCTGCGGCACTTTGCCCTGAGTTCGAAAATGTTTAGTGCAGCACTATCATCAATAAATATCGGTGCTTTACTTAACCTTTCAATTCCACGTTTGTATAATTGCTTCATTTCGTGCTCTTCCAGTTTACCACGTGCAATCTTTTCCAACCAGATCTCACTTTCTGCACTTAAAATACGCTGTACCAACTGGCTACTGCTCATCTCAAGGCTAAAAAATCCTACGGCTGTTGGCTTGGTTGGATGCAATGCTGCAGTGCGGGCAAGATTAAGTGCAAAAGCAGTTTTACCCACAGATGGCCTTGCCGCAAGGATAATAAGATCCGTTGGTTGCCAACCATAGGTGATCCTGTCAAGAGATTTGAAGCCTGTTGGAACGCCCGTTATCTCATCTTGCCGGTTACGCATATCCTCAATACGCCGTATCGTTTTCACCAACACAGTATCTATGTCATCAAAATTCTTTCGCAGGTGATTGTTGGTTATTTCAAACAATTTCCCTTCGGCATTATCCAGCAGATCAAATACATCCGTACTATCTTCATAGGCTTCGCCAATGATCTCACCGCTGATACGTATGAGCTCACGCTGTATAAATTTTTGCAATACGATCCGTGCATGGGCTTCTATATTAGCTGAAGAGACAACCGCATTTGTAAGTCTTGTTACAAAATAAGGCCCGCCTACCAGGTCAAGTTCTTCCCTGAATTTTAGCTCCTCTACTACAGTCAGTAGGTCAATAGGCAGGCTTTTAATAGCTAGGCCCTGCATGGCTTTGTAAATACGCTCGTGTGCGTCTACATAAAAGCATTCCGGTTTTAAGATCTCAACAACGGTATCAAATGCAGATTTTTCCAGCATTATTGCACCCAGTATCGCTTCTTCCAGGTCTTTTGCCTGTGGAGGCACTTTACCGAATACCATGCTTCCCAGGTCTAATGGGGATTTTCTCCTTGGTTTCCGGTCTTTATTGAGGTTCGTAAATTCCATTAATTTTTTTATTGCTTAGTTAGATTCAGGATTTAAAACGGTAACCTTTATCCATCATTGCAGCCATGTATTTTAGGGTGGCCAAGACAGTTATCAGGTTCCCCTTCCCAAATATGAATGCCATATTTTTTCAGGACGGCTAAGGTAACTGCAATTTGATAATGATAAATTAACAAATCACTGTTATTAACTTTATTCTACGGATTGTCCACGCTCTTTCCACAGGCAAAACTAAGTTTTCCACCTGTTACAAACAGGTTAATCAACAGTGCTTATACCACGTGCTTTTGCATTTTATCATTTTTATCAACATAAGATAAGTACCCTCAATTGTTTTTGTGCACCCCCAAATATTTTTTCTTACTTGTAATTCTGCTGCCAAAAAATTAATTTCTGACTCAAAAACCCTCCCCAAAAAATCAGCAAGCAAAAAAACTATCTTTGCTGCGAAAAATAAAACAGTAAATGATTGTTTCATATAAATGGTTGAGTGAATACCTGCCCATAGGCCAGCCGGGCCTTCCAGATGGAATTGAACCGGAAAAATTATCAAAGATCCTAACATCAATTGGGCTGGAAGTGGAAAATATGAAGGCTTTCTCATCAATAGAAGGAGGTTTAAAAAATATAGTCATTGGAAAAATATTGACCTGTGAAAAACATCCAGATGCAGACAAATTAAAGCTGACAACTGTGGACACAGGCAGTGATAAGCCATTACAAATAGTCTGCGGTGCCCCCAATGCAGAAGCTGGGCAATACGTAATTGTTGCATTAGTTGGAGCAACATTATACCCGATTACAGGTGAGCCTTTTTTAATTAAGAAAGCTAAAATAAGAGGAGTAGAAAGCCAGGGAATGATTTGTGCCGAAGATGAAATAGGTGTGGGCAATAGCCATGCAGGAATCATAGTCCTGCAAGGAGAATTTATTGTCGGCACCTCTGCATCGGAGCTATATAATGTTCAGGAGGATTTTATTTATGAAATAGGACTTACACCAAATCGTATGGATGCAATGAGTCATATTGGTGTAGCCCGGGATGTGTGTTCATGGCTTTCTCATCATTATAAAAAGGATATTACGATTCAGCTTCCATACAAGAATAATTTTAAGGCTGATAATAATAAAACTACAATTACTGTATCAATTGAAAACCCTGTGGCCTGCCTACGATATAGTGGTGTAAACATTACTAATATCACGGTATCGGACAGCCCAGACTGGCTTAAAGAAAAACTTACAAGCATTGGCGTAAAGTCGATAAACAATATTGTAGACATCACCAACTTCATATTGCATGAAACCGGGCAGCCCTTGCATGCCTTTGATGCTGATAAAATAAAAGGCAACGAAGTCATCATAAAAAATGCTGTTGCCGGCAGTCTCTTTGTAACACTTGATGACAAAAAACACATATTGCATGAAGATGATCTTATGATTTGTAATACTTCTGAACCAATGTGTATCGCAGGGGTGTATGGTGGATTTGAAAGCGGGGTAACGAATACAACTAAAAATATTTTTTTAGAAAGCGCTTGTTTTCAGCCACAAAGTATTAGAAAAACATCGTTAAGACATGGACTGCGGACAGATGCGGCTACACGATTTGAAAAAGGAACTGATATTAGCCAGACAGCAACAGTTTTAAGGAGAGCTGCATTGCTGATCAAAGAAATAACAGGTGGGGATATTTCTGGAAACATTATTGACCTTTATCCTTCACCTGCCGAAAAGAAATGTATCGGACTTAAATTTCACTATCTCAAAAAACTTAGTGGTAAAAATTATCATGGAGAAACCGTGAAGAATATTTTACAGTCACTGGGCTTTGACCTTGTAAAAGAAAGTAGTGATGAAATTTGGGTTAATGTTCCTTTTAGCAAACCAGATATAACTATACCTGCGGATCTCGTAGAAGAAATAATGCGGATAGATGGGCTCGACAATATTGAAATACCTTCCAGCATCAGCATTTCACCTTCAGTAAATCAACATGCAAAGAGCAGTGCCCTTAAAGAAAATACTTCTTCAATGCTAGTGGGAATAGGCTTTCGTGAAATATTTACCAACAGTATTACCAACAGTGCTTATTACAACGAAGTACAATTGCAAACAGCTGTAAAAATGTTGAATAGCCTTAGTGCAGAATTAAATATCATGCGCCCGTCAATGTTACACACAGGGCTGGAATCCGTTGCCTATAATATTAATAGAAAAAATGCAGATATCCGTTTTTTTGAATTCGGAAAAATATACAACCGCTTAGGGAGCGGATACAGTCAGCAAAATCAATTATGTCTTTACATAAGTGGGCAAGTGACAGTTTCATCATGGAATAATAAACCTGCAAATGCAGACTTTTATTACTTAAAAGGAATTTGTGAAAAAATATTAATTTCTACAGGAATAAAAAATATAAGTATAGAAATAACAGAAGATGGAAATGTGGAAATGGGAATAAATTTAAAATATAAAAAGAAAGTTGTAGGTTCAGCCGGAATGGTTAACACAAATGTTTTAAAAAAATTCAATATAAAACAACCTGTTTTTTTTGCATCTTTACTTTGGGATGAAATAAATGAATTAGCCGTTGAAAATAAAATAACATATACAGAACTCAGTAAGTACCCTTCAGTGCAGCGTGATCTTGCCCTGGTAGTAAATAAAGATCTTAAATATGAAGCGGTGGAAAAAGTAATCAGGTCTGCCAATATCAATAACCTTAAACAAGTAAATTTGTTTGATGTATTTGAGAGTGAAAAATTAGGCATTGACAAAAAGTCTATGGCAATTAATTTTACTTTTATGGATCCTGCCAAAACACTTACTGATCACGAGACGGATGCCATGATGAAAAAATTAGCAGAGAGTTTTGAAAAACATTTGAATGCAGAAATAAGAAAATAGCTTGCAGTCAGCAGAAGATTATATCAGCCGAATCAATACTAAGCTCCAGTTTTTACTGAAGCAGTTTGATGCGTTGCAGAAAGAGAATATTAAACTTACGGGGCAAGTGTTGTCGCTCCAGGAAAAACAGCAAGTGTTCCTTGATAACGTAAATTCACTACAACAACAAAATCTGCTGCTTAAAGCTTCTGTAACGGATATGGATGATCAAGACAGGAAAAAACTTGAAAACCAGATAAACCATTATTTAAAAAATATTGACACTTGCATTGCATTATTAAGCCAATAATATGGAAGAACTGATCCCTGTAAATATTGTTATCGCAGACCGAACCTATCGCATAAAGACCTTGTCCAAAGATGAAGAGGTTATCAGGAAGACAGTAAAAACAATAAATGATAAAGTAATTGAATTTAAAACGCAGTTTGCGGGTAAAGACATGCAGGATTACATCGCCATGGTGATTATCTGGTATGCGACCCAAGCTACTGGTGGCCAGGAAGACCCAGTGAAACAAGAAAAGGTACTTCAGGCACTTTCCGGTCTGGAAAGTCATCTTGATAAAGTAATTAACCCCTGATTTCTCTCTATTGATAGATAGCCCATTTGGCTTAGGCATTGGCAGCTGCAAGCAGTTTAGCGCTTATTTCCATTAGTGCAAATTGCATATCTTCGCTTCAAAACCATCTTACACCAAAAATCGTGAGATCAGATAGTATATACAATATTGTGAATCAGCTAAAAACAACAACTTTCAATGGAGGTAAATATAATTTCAATCATCATAGGTGTGTCCGCATTGGTAGTGGGCATCATCCTGGGTAAAATAATTTTTGCAAAGAATAACAATAAGCTCGTACACGAAGCAGAAATTCAAGCTCAAAGGATCATTTCAGAAGGGCAGTTAAAGGCAGAGACTTTTAAGAAAGAAAAAGAACTAGAGGCTAAGGAAAAGTTTGTACAAATGAAGCTTGACCATGACAGGGATGTACTTCAGCGTACTCAAAAATTGAATGAATCTGAAAACCGGGCAAAACAAAAGGAACAGAGCCTCAACCAGAAAGAAGGGAACCTGGAAAAACAATTAAAGGAAAATGAAGCTATTAAAGAAAACTTGAATCGCCAGATTGAAGTTGTAAATATTAAGCGTACCGAACTGGAAAAACACCAGGAAGAACATATACGCCGCTTGGAAAAGGTAGCCGGATTATCTGCAGAGGATGCCAAGGCCCAGCTAATTGAAAGCCTGAAACAAGAAGCACATAGTAAAGCACTTGTTTTACAACAGGAGATCATTGAAGATGCAAAACTTAAAGCCAATAAAGAAGCACGAAAGATTGTAATACAGACTATACAACGTACAGCTGCAGAACAAGCAATAGAAAACTCCATTACTGTTTTTAATCTGGAAAGTGATGAAATAAAAGGGTCTATCATAGGAAGGGAAGGAAGAAATATACGGGCGATTGAAGCTGCAACTGGAGTAGATCTTATAGTTGACGATACACCAGAAGCAATCGTTTTATCTTCTTTTGATCCATTAAGAAGAGAAATAGCCAGGCTTTCGCTGCAAAGACTTGTAGCCGATGGCCGTATTCACCCGGCACGTATTGAGGAAGTCGTAGAAAAAACTAAACGTCAATTGGATGACCAGGTGATGGAAATAGGAGAAAGAACTGTGATTGAGCTTGGTATTCATGGCCTGCATAAAGAATTGATCAGGATGGTTGGCAGGATGAGGTTCCGTTCTTCATACGGCCAAAACCTGTTGATGCATAGCAGGGAGACTGCTAATCTTTGCGGTATAATGGCCGCAGAACTGGGTATGAATCCCAAACTGGCCAAAAGGGCGGGATTACTCCATGATATAGGCAAAGTGCCGGATGAAGAAACAGAATTAAGTCATGCACTCCTCGGGGCTAAACTAGCTGAAAAGTATGGCGAAAATCCTGCTGTTGTAAATGCAATTGGAGCTCACCATGATGAAATGGAAATGCAATATGTAATTTCTCCAATCATTCAGGCCTGTGATGCTATAAGCGGTGCAAGGCCGGGAGCAAGGAGGGAGATCATGCAACAATATATCCAGCGGATAAAAGACCTGGAAAACCTGGCACTTGCATATAATGGTGTAGAAAAAGCATACGCAATACAGGCAGGAAGAGAACTTAGGGTGATAGTGGAGGCAGATAAAGTTTCAGATGCAGATAGTGATAAATTAAGTTTTGAGATTGCCCAGAAAATTCAAACGGAGATGACCTTTCCAGGACAGATAAAAGTTACGGTCATAAGAGAGAAAAGGGCTATTAATATAGCCAGGTAAAATACTTTCAAGTTTCAACTTTAAACTTAATTAGTTTTCCTTACCTTTGCCGTCCGTAAAAAAAAAGTTATGAACGCAATAGCATTTGTTCATGAGCAGTTGACATCAAAACCAACCGTTCCAGCATTTAAGGCAGGTGATAATATCACTGTTAACTATAGAATTGTAGAGGGCACAAAAGAGCGTATTCAAAGTTTTAAAGGCGACGTAATTAAGCGTCAAGGTACAGGATCTACTGCTACATTTACTGTAAGGAAGATCAGCGACGCAGTAGGAGTTGAACGTTTATTCCCAGTTTTTTCGCCAAACATAGAAAGTATCGTACTGAACAAAGTGGGCCGGGTTCGCCGGGCAAAACTTTATTTTCAGCGTGAGAGAAGTGGTAAGAGTGCTCGTATAAAAGAAAAAAGAATGGCTGTTGGCACTAAGACCAAAGCAAAGGCAAAAGCCGAAGCTGCAGCTGCACTATAATCTTTATAAGTCATTGATTAAAAGCGAAAAACAAAAATTTTTCGCTTTTATTATGCCTTTTACTTGACATTGCAACATCTGGAATGTACTTTTACACCCAATAACAATTCCTCTGAAATGCTTACCTCGGTTTTATTTTAAAGACATTTTAAACCTCTTAAACATTTTTAACCATGAGAAGAATTGTTATCCTCATTATTATTTCTATTTCCCTTAGTTATTTTTTTAGTTCTTGTGCCAAAGGAATATCGCCTTTTGACGCAGCAAATGGTAAAGCAAAATGTGGCCGGTATGTCCGGTAATCACCTCGGTTAAACGGGAATTAAATTGAAGCTTTACACTTAATTTCATTCATTTACAGTAGAAATTTCATTTATCTTTGCATACTTAAATCTAAAGTATGACAAACACAACGCTTCTGCTTTCAATGCCCGGTGGCAGTGAATGGATACTGGTAATACTGGTAGTCTTAATATTTTTTGGTGGTAAAAAAATCCCTGAACTCATGCGTGGCGTGGGCAAAGGAATTCGTGAATTTAATGATGCTAAAACCAACGTAAAAAGTGAGATAGAAGAAGGTATGAAAGAAAAAGACGTAAAAGCTTAACTATAATCCGGCATTAGCCGAACTAAGTAAAAAAAGCCGAAGTGTGCGACGCAACGATGTTGAGTGGTATTCTTCGGCTTGTTTCATAAAAATAATAGGATGTTTCAATTTACAAGTATCGAATCATATCATGAAGAGCTCCGATCGGGTAAAATAAGTTGCACTGATGCAATTACAAATTATCTCTCAATCATTGAGGAAAAAAAGCATCTCAATGCCTTCGTGGAAGTTTATGCGGATGAAGCCATTGAGAAAGCAGCTCAACTAGATAAACAAAGAAGTGCAGGCATGCCGATAAAATTATTACACGGAGTTGTAATTGCCATTAAAGATGTTATTTGTTACAAGGACCACAAGATAACAGCAGCTTCAAAAATTTTAAAAGACTTTACTTCACTTTATTCTTCTTCCGCTTTACAATTGTTGCTACAAGAAGATGCAATCGTTATTGGAAGTTGCAACTGCGACGAATTTGCGATGGGAAGTAGTAATGAGAATTCTGCATACGGACCGGTATTAAATGCTGCAGATGAAGGACGAGTGCCAGGTGGAAGTTCTGGCGGAAGTGCCGTTGCAGTTCAAGCTGGTATGTGCATGCTAAGCATTGGGTCTGATACAGGAGGATCCGTAAGACAGCCAGCGGATTTTTGTGGCTTAATTGGTTTTAAACCGGGTTATGGATCTATTTCCCGGTATGGCCTGATTGCATATGCTTCTTCCTTTGACCAGATAGGAATATTTGGTAAAAATCTTAATGATGTGCGCCTGCTCTGGGAAATTATGAACATGCCGGATAAAAAGGATAGTACCATGCGTCAAAAGCTTGTACTTATCGAAAACAAAACACAGGATCTTAAACCATTGAAGCTAGCTGTATTTTCCCAGGCTATGGCGCATCCTGGACTTGATGAAGAAATTGCCTCTACCATAAATAATTTTTCTAATGATTTGAAAGGCAAAGATTTTACTGTGGATGAAATTGAACTGGATTTGTTCGACTATGTTGTTCCAGCTTATTATGTGTTGACTACTGCAGAGGCAAGCAGCAATCTTTCCCGGTATGATGGTGTGAGGTTTGGATTTAATACAGGCGAAAACACAGACCTGGAACATTTCTATAATAAAAACCGTTCTGAGGGATTTGGCCTTGAAGTAAAAAGACGAATAATGCTGGGAACTTTTGTTTTAAGTACTGGTTATTATGATGCCTACTTTACAAAAGCCCAGCAAATAAGGAAATTGCTGGTTGATAGAATGTCAAAAATATTTGAGCATTATGACGGGATCATTATGCCGGTAAGCCCCACAACTGCTTTTAAGATAGGAGAAAAAAAAGACCCGGTCGCCATGTACCTTGCGGATATCTATACTGTATTGGCCAACTTATGTGGGCTTCCTGCCATTGCTTTACCGATGTTTTCACACAGTAATAACATGCCTTATGGTTTGCAAATAATGGCAAAAGCCGGGGATGAATTAACTTTACTTAATATATCGGAAAAACTGCTGAAACACAGCAGGATTGGGATAAGTATTTAAATGAATTTAAAGATTTACATATCATTTTTACTTGCTATAACCTTTGCTGTCAGTTATGGCCAGGAGACAAAGGAAACAACGAGTGATAGTATAGCGGAATCTGCCATCATTAAAGAAATTGTTACAAAAAAGGTTGCACCCCAAAAAGATAAAGTTCAATATTTCAGCCAGCTGACTAAATATGGTTTCAAAAACCTTTTTTCAAAATTCTCCTATAATCCTACGCTCCCGTATTCAAGCCAGGTAAATCCTATGGCTGAAGGATACATGCAGGATTATTTAAGATCGCATACAGCTTCGCTTACGAAGATGAAAACCTGGGGCATGCCTTATTTTAACCTGATCGATAATATTTTTGCTCAGTATGGTCTTCCCAGGGAATTAAAATACCTGGCAGTGATAGAAAGTGACCTGAGTACAAGTGCAACAAGTTGGGTTGGTGCTGGCGGTCCATGGCAATTTATGCCTTATACTGCAAGAGATTATGGATTGGTGGTGAATGGCGCATTTGATGAGCGTAGAGATTATTTTAAAAGTACACATGCAGCAGCAAGATATCTTTTGTACCTATACAGCCAAATGCATGATTGGTTACTTGTGATAGCTGCCTACAATGGCGGACCTGGCCGGGTGTATGATGCCATTAAAAAAAGCGGCAGTAAAGATTTTTGGTCCCTTCAATATTATCTTCCCTTGGAAAGCCGTAACCATGTAAAAAAATTCATAGCCACACATTATATCATGGAAGCAGGGAATGATAATTCAAGCAGTTTTGGAAAAGGGATGAGTTTGGGTAAAGGAAGTATAAATCCATATAATGTAAAAAAACCGCTGAGTACAGATGAATTGGCTTTATCGGAAACGCAAACAATTTCCGGCAAATACAACTCCGTAATAATTGCAAAAAACCTTGCAATGGATATTGTCCAGTTTAATAAATACAATCCTCTATTTGATAATATTCTGTCGCAGAATGGGCAGTATGATCTATTATTACCTGCTGATAAAATGCAATTATTTACTGCAATCAAATACCAGATATTAAATGAATGCGTACAGTTATTGATGGATGACAGTAACATCCCAAATAATAAAACAGTATATCCATCTAAGTATAACCGGTCGAGAAAGAAAACTTCCTAGTCCGTAAGCACTTGGATGATCGCTTCTGCTTTCAACATACATTCTTTATATTCTTCTTCTGCATTACTGTAAAAAGTGATTGCGCTACCAGCCCAGAACGAAACATGGGACTTACTTCTGTTATAAAAAATGCTTCGAATTACAACGTTAAAATCAAAATCTTGGTAAGGAGTTATATAACCAATGGATCCTGAAAAAAGCCCTCTGTCACTACATTCATATTCGTCTATAAGTTGCAATACTTTATGTTTTGGTGCCCCAGTCATAGAACCCATGGGGAACGTTGCTTTAATAATTTCTGCAAAAGTTATATTGACTGGCAGCACTCCTTTTACTGTACTGATCATTTGGTATACCTGCGGAAAAGTATAGATCTCAAATAACTCTTCAACCATTACAGAGCCTTCAATACATACCCTGCTCAGATCATTTCTCACCAGGTCAACGACCATTACATTTTCTGCTTTTTCTTTTATGCTGTTTAAAAGTGATTCCCTGTTTTTTTCGTCAGAATGTTTATCTTTTTTATTTCTTGGAGCAGTACCTTTTATGGGTTGAGAAATTATTTGCTGTCCTGTTTTCTTAAGGTAACGTTCAGGACTTTCGCAAATACAATATTTGTCGTCAAGTTTATATAATGCTGCAAAAGGGTTTGGGGATAGTTGGGAAAGTTTCTGGTAAACCAAGAGAGGTTCTATATGAGCGTTGTCAGCTAAGAATTCCTGGCAAAAATTTATTTCATAACAATCCCCTCTTTGTATATGCCATTTAAGTTTTTCAATCGTATCCAGGTACGCTTCTTTATTTATCCTTGGGTTAATGATGGGATTTTCAAACCCCTTGACTATTTCAGTTGTTTTATTTATTTCCTCAAATACTTCTATACAAACCTTCTTATAACTTTGGATCTGAACTATATTATTTTTTATCAGGATTATAAACTCCGGCTCAAAAAACAATCCTTTTCCAAAGCCTGTAATGTCTTCCTTTTCATGAACACTGGGAAAAAATTCACTTTTTAAATTATAGCCCATATGCCCAAACAACCAGCAAGGATTAGGATCAAACGCATCCTTAAAACGCATAAATGATCCCGCCTCTTCAAAGTTTATTCTTTGCAGGCTTCCTGCTGCCAGAATACAATCAAAAGTTTGTGATTTATTATTATAATGATGCTTATCCAGGAAACAAAAAATGTTGAACCGGTCTGCCCAATTCAACATTTTCAATTTAAAATCCTCCAGATTATCTATAGGAAAATATTGCTGTAAGTATTTCACGTGGTTCTTTAGAAATCATCATCATCGTCAAACCCTGTACCACCACCACTTTCCATATCATCAAACAATCCAAACTCTTTAAAATCGTCATCAATTTTCAGGTCGTCTTCCTCACCAGTCTTTTTCTTACCTGCTTTTTTTGCTCCTGACTTGGGAACATCAAATTCGTCAAAATCCGGATCCCAATTTTCATCTTCCTCAGCTTTTTCCCACTCGTCTGCTACTTCTTCTTCCTCTACATCACTATCACTATCCTCATCATCATCTGCCTTTGTTTTTTTAGATTTGGGTACTGCCTTAGCTTTAGATGGTTTAGGGCTGATCATTTCATCCAGCTCTTTAAAATCATCATCATCCATGTCTTCATCTTTGTCTAATGAAGATGACGATTTTTTTTTGATGTCATCATTTGTGTTTGCTGCTGAAGGTTTACCAGCAGATTTCTTAATGTTATCAGATTTTGTAGCCATGCTTTCTGGGATTAATATTGTAAATTTTCTACGAGTTTTTTTAATAGCCAAATATTTGAGGCATTTTTTTGATTAATTTTTTAAACTGCTACTATTTGCTCCCTGTTGGGCCCGTTGCTGATATACTTTACCGGCACTTTAAGATAATCATCAAGGTAGTTAATATAGTTATTCATTTGATCAGGCATATCTTCAAAAGTCTTAATGGCTGTAATATCAGTATTCCATCCTTCAAAACTTTTATATTTTGCTTCTAATTTCATCCTGCTCATCTGGAATGGAATCTGTTTAATAATTTCTCCATTCAATTCATATTCATGACATACGTTCAAAGTCTCTAAGCCGTCTAGTACATCAGCCTTGGTCATCACTATTTTTGTTACACCATTTATCATACAGGCAAACTGCAATGCTACAAGATCTATCCAGCCACAGCGACGAGGACGACCCGTGGTGCTGCCAAATTCATTTCCAGCTTTTCGCAGAAACTCTCCTGTTTCATCCATCAGTTCAGTTGGGAAAGGTCCGCTTCCAACTCTTGTACAATATGCTTTGGTAATTCCGATAACTTCCTTTATTTTTTGGGGTGCAATTCCCAATCCTGAACAAACGCCAGCTGAAATTGTACTGCTGCTGGTTACATAAGGAAACGTTCCAAAATCTACATCCAGCATACTTCCCTGGGCGCCTTCTGCCAATACTTTTTTTCCGTAAGCTATTTTATCATTTATGAAATATTCACCGTTTACAATATTAAATTGTTTAAGCAGTTCAAGAGATTCAAAAAACTCTTCTTCCCAAGTGGTAATATCTTCCTGGAAATTAAAATTATCTAGCAGCCTCTGATGCTTAAGCCTTATTTTAATATACTGAGACGTAAAACTTTTATCCAATAAATCTCCTACACGCAATCCATTTCGCCCTGTTTTATCCATATAGGCCGGGCCGATACCTTTCAATGTGCTGCCAATCTTATCTACACCTTTTTGCAACTCACTTGCTTTATCTAAAGCTCTATGCGTTGGTAGTATTAAATGCGTTCTTTCACTTATGAAAAGATTTTTTTTATAATCAATACCAAATGACGCCACTGTTTCACATTCTCTTTTTAATGTAACCGCATCCAACACAACTCCATTTCCAATAAGGTTTATTTTATCCTCGTGAAAAATGCCGCTTGGTATCTGGTGCAGAACTACTTTCTGATCATTTATGTAAAGTGTATGCCCGGCATTCGGACCACCCTGGAAACGGGCGATTACATCATAATCCTTAGCAAAAAAATCTACTATTTTCCCCTTGCCTTCATCGCCCCATTGTAAACCCAGAATAACATCAACCATTTTACAGTAAATTTTTGAGTGAAAACATTTTGTTGAGGCGAAAATAAATTGAAATTTCACAACGACCTAAATGAAATTAAAAAACATAAAAAAAACTGGTAGAATACCAGTTTCATTCAAAAAAAGATGTAGTATTATTTATGCAACTTTCAGCATACTAAGCTTACTAGTATTGAATTTACGCTCAGCATAATCCAGGGTAACTTCAAAAGTTTTTACTTTTTGACTTGGCAATTCATACATAGCATCAGTAAGGATACTTTCAAAAATACTCCTAAGGCCACGGGCACCAAGTTTATATTCCAATGCTTTCTCTACCATGAAATCATAAACAACAGGATCAAATTTCAACGCTATGCCTTCAATCTCAAATAATTTAGTAAACTGCTTTACCAAAGAATTTTTAGGTTCTGTTATAATGCTCCTCAGCGTTGCGGCATCCAATGGATTCAGATAAGTTACAACAGGAAGTCTACCAAGCAATTCAGGTATAAGACCAAAATGCTTTAGATCAACTGCATTGATGAATTGAAGCAGGTTCTTATGCTGGTATTCCTGAAGCTCTTTGTTTACGTTGAAACCAATGGCATTTGTATTAACCCTTCGTGCAATAATACGATCAATTCCATCAAATGCACCCCCACATATAAATAGAATATTTTGGGTGTTGATCTTTATCAGCTTTTGCTCAGGATGCTTTCGGCCTCCTTGTGGGGGAACCAAGACTTCGCTTCCTTCTAATAATTTTAAAAGCCCTTGTTGAACACCTTCACCACTTACATCTCTTGTGATGGATGGGTTATCGCTTTTACGAGCAATCTTATCTATTTCATCAATATATACAATTCCTTTTTCTGCAGCCTGCACATCATAGTTACATGCCTGCAATAAACGGGTAAGCATACTTTCCACATCTTCACCTACATACCCGGCTTCGGTAAAAACAGTGGCATCTACAATTGCAAACGGCACATTCAGCATACGAGCAATTGATTTTGCTAATAAAGTTTTGCCTGTCCCAGTCTCACCCACCATAATGATGTTACTTTTTTCTATCTCAACATCATTATCTGATTTTTGATTAAGTCTTTTATAATGATTGTAAACTGCTACCGCAAGAATCTTTTTTGCATCATCCTGCCCTATTACGTAATCATCAATGAATTTTTTCATCTCCATTGGCTTACGAATGGTAAGTTTTGGAGAAGATGAAATTGGATGTTTTGTTTCACTGTTACCTGCCAGTTCCTGTACAATAATCTCTTGTGCATGTTCAACGCAATTTTCACATATATGGCCATCCTGCCCTGCAATGAGAATTTTTACTTCATCGCGGCTGCGTCCACAAAATGAGCAATGTAAAAGTTGTTGTTTTGCCATGATTATTTAAGTAGATCGATCTTTTTTATTTGATCACAAAAATACTGAATTCTTTATAGGAACGATAAGTAGACAAATATCTTGTTAAAATAGTTGCATATTCTTAATGCAAGAACCAAAACCGCTATATAAAAGAAGTTTCTACTACTTAGTCTTAGTTTCCGGGGTTTTGAACTGAATTTTATCCATTACATGATCTACAATGCCATATTCAATGGATTCTTTTGCATCCATCCAGTAATCCCGATTAAAATCTTTCAATACTTTTTCCACCGGCTGGCCACAATTTTCGGCTAATATTTCTGCACCCAATAACTTGGTCTTTCTAATTTGTTCTGCCATTATTTCCAGGTCAGCACTTGTACCTCTTCCACCACCACTTGGCTGATGGATCATTACTTCTGCATGTGGGAAAATATATCGGTGTCCCTTTGTGCCTCCACTTAACAGGATGCTTGCCATACTTGCTGCCATTCCCATACACACTGTGCTTACAGGCGACGAGATCATTTGCATAGCATCGTAAACAACCATCCCACTACTTACTATTCCTCCTGGACTATTGATGTAAAATGTAATTTCTTTTCCGGGATCCAGTGCTTCGAGGTATAATAACCGATCGGTAATATCCTTTGCGGATTTATCATCGATTGCACTCCATAAAAATATTTTCCGTTGCTCAATAAATTTTTTATCAAACATCCATCCGCTCATCAATTTCTCCATCGGGTTTTCCGGTAATGCTGCTGGTATTTCTTCGTCGTCTTCCTGGTTAAATCTCCTGTTATAAATATTCATGCGATATTAATTTATTTAATGATCAAGTGAAATTTGACAGAACGAATTGATACTATCCGATCATGCCACATTTCATTGAATTAATCTTTTTTACTTTTTTTGGGATTCATTATCAAAACTTCGTCAACCAATCCATAGTTTTTTGCTTCCTCAGATGTCATCCAATAGTCCCTATCACAATCAGTAGCAACTTTTTCTACGGGTTGGCCTGTATGAAATGCAATGATGTTATATAATTCTTGTTTTACTTTTTTTATTTCATTTACGGTGATTTCTATATCGGATGCCTGGCCACCGGCGCCGGCACTTGGCTGATGCATCATAACACGGCTATGCTTAAGTGCAGTTCGTTTTCCATGAGCACCAGCGCACATTAGCACTGCTCCCATGCTAGCCGCCATGCCCGTACAAATGGTTGCTATATCCGGGCTGATAAACTGCATAGTATCATACATCCCCAGGCCTGCATATACACTACCGCCCGGGCTATTAATGTACATTTGAATGTCCCGGCTTCTATCTGTACTTTCCAGGAATAAAAGCTGTGCGGTAACAATATTTGCCACTTCATCGCTAATGGGATATCCTAAAAATATAATCCGATCCATCATTAACCTGCTATATACATCCATCACTGCCACATTCATTGGACGCTCTTCAATAATATTAGGAGTCAGGTTCGTAATAACAGTAGCTTGGCCACCTATTGATGGAACAGAAGCAATAGTATTAGGAACACTGTGTGTCATATAGCTATGGAGTGTATTGCTACTTATCCTTTTATGCTTGATGGCATATTTTTCAAATTCTTTTCCTAAATTCATAATTTCTATAAATTAACGTATGAGCAAATATAAATACACTGCAAAGGCTAATGCCTAAATCTTTATTTCAATTTCTTAAATTAATCCCTGCTTCTATTCATATAAATAAAAATGTACTGTACCAATATAGCAATTGATGCCAGCGCCGCTACCACATATGTCAATGCTGCCCATTTTAATGCGTCTTTTGCTTTTTCCTTTTCACTGCTAGTAGCAATATTTTCTGATTCCAGCCATTTCAATGCACGGGCCGAAGCATCAAATTCTACTGGCAAAGTTATTAAAGTAAAAAGTGTAGAGACTGCAAAAAGAATGATCCCAATTAATAGAACAGTTGGATTGCCACCACCAAATCCTAAAAAACCGAGGCCGGCGATAATAACCCATTGTGAAAGGGTTGTACTTACCTGCACTGCAGGTACAAGTTTACTTCTTAGCATTAGCATGGAATAGGCGGTGGCATGTTGTACTGCATGGCCACATTCATGCGCTGCCACGGCAGCAGCAGCTACATTCCTTCCTTCAAATACTTCTTCACTTAAATTAACCGTCTTATTTACCGGGTTATAATGATCTGTCAGGCTGCCTTGCACAGAGATAACATTTACATCATGAATCCCATTGTCTAAAAGCATTTTTTTTGCAATCTCATTCCCACTCATACCACTGCTGGTGGGTACTATACTGTATTTAGCGAATTTAGATTTAAGGCGTGATTGAATTGCCGTTCCCAATACCATAAATATCAATGAAATAAAAATTATCCCAATGGTCATTTTAAAATCGTTTGCTTAAGTTTTGCAAAAAGCATTCCTAACAAAATGACTGACAAAATAGCAAACTGCTGTAGCGCTCATAAAAAAAAGCAGCCATGGCCTGGCTGCTTT
>JBDSEE010000131.1:0-12247 GCA_039920245.1 Ferruginibacter sp. | reverse complement strand
AGGTTCAATGTAAAAAAAACTTGATATTTTGAACTTTGTGACTTCGTTGCAATGTCTTTTAAGACAGCCTCTTTTTTGGCATAGATTTGCTTATTATTACACAAAGAAACTCCAATGAAACCGGGACCAATAATACTTATTGAAGATGATGCAGACGATAAAGCCATAATAGACGAGATCATTTCCGAAATGAAGTTGCCTAATAAACTTCATTGGTTCACCAACTGCCCTGATGCTTACCATTACCTGGACACGACCGTGGACAGACCTTTCCTTATTCTCTGCGATGTTAATCTCCCGATACAGTCCGGCACAGAATTCAAGAAGCAGGTTGATGCTCACCCGGAGCTCCGTAAAAAAAGTATTCCTTTTGTTTTCTATACCACATCAGCCAGCAAGGCGCTTGTAGAGGCGGCTTATACAGAAATGACCGTACAGGGTTTTTTTAAGAAGAAAAATTCCTATGAAGAGGTAAAAGAAAATATTAGGCTGATATTGGATTACTGGAGCGAATGCCTGCATCCAAATTCGGATTGATCATTAATAACTTAAATGGTATTATGAACATGTGGAAAATTTTAGGGATAGTCATCACTTGTCTCGTAATAAATTTTTCGAGAGCTGGCCAGCCATCCCCTGCAAATTTTGTTGCACTTAAACAACTTCGGCCTACAGAAGATAGTGTAAGAGAAGATAGAAATGACAAATTATTCGACAGTCTTCACCTGGGTAAACTCGGCCTGGGCAGGCGTGCATTTGATTATGCAATGCTTGGCTACGAAGTACTCAAAAGCAAAAAGATGCTGAACAATGAGCATATCTTATCTATAGCCGATATGAGTTCAGTTTCAGGTAAAAAAAGGTTCTTTGTTATAGATGTAAAAAACTACCGGCTCCTCTTTAATACTTACGTGGCACATGGAAAGAATACGGGATTGGATAAGTCACTCTATTTTTCTAATGATCCGGAAAGCAATAAAAGCAGCGTAGGATTTTATATTACTTCTACCACCTACAACGGCAACCATGGTTATTCCATGCGGCTTGAGGGGATAGAAATGGGTTTTAATAACAATGCCAGGTCCAGGGATATTGTAATGCACAGTGCAGATTATGTAAGTGCTGCCGTAGTGAAGAGCCAGGGTTATCTCGGCAGGAGCCTTGGCTGCCCGGCACTATCGCCCGAAATATATAAGCCCATTATTGAAAAGATAAAGAATGGCAGTTGCCTGTTTATTTATGGCAACGACTCCCGCTATATCATCAACTCCGGCATGCTGAAGCGGCCCGTGGTTAAAGGTAACAGGAAAATTTACTCGCAGTATTAGTACAGGTAGAAAAGCTTTTAAAGATCCAGCCATCATCTTCCACCGATTATAGAGCTGACCAGGTTATTTGTAATATGAAATAAATCCCCTGGATATTTAATAGGTTTTGTATAGTAACGGGATAAGTGCAGGTGCACTTCATCATATATGAGGTACGGAGTAAAGTGGGCGTCAGGTGCCTGGGTATACGGAGTAAAGAGGGTGTTTCCATATCTAACCTATAAGGCTATCAAGGATCATCCTGCAGGTGGCAGGAGGTAGTTAGCACTTTGGATTTGCTGTTAAAACTACGATCGAAGTAAGCTCTATGCATGCATCTGGGTTTCACGCTAAGATTTAATAAATTTTATCGTGTGTAGTGCAAACCCCCGATGGGAAGTAAGACCCTTAAATAATTTACCTTTAACAAGAAATGGGAAATGGATTTCTTACATATCGTAAAGACAGACTTTCAAAATGGTTACTAACACTGACTGTTTTATTTAATATTTTTCCTTTACTACCTTCAATTGACAATTTTAAATCCCATCAACAAAGGACACAAACTGAATTAGTTTGTTCGCTCGCAAAAAACTCTCTTACTAAAACTGTTGCTTACAAAAATGTAAATTCTTCGGTTGACAACCATAAGAAAATTAATGCTTTTCACCTTACCATAATCTCCATTCCGTTCTGCCTGCTTCAGAAGTATCAAACAAATTCATTATTAAATTACAACAGACATATAATTGTAGGACTACTTAGCATTTCGAGACAGTTTTTAAAATTTGATAATGCAGTAAACTTTGTTCACGTAAAAACATTTCCCAAAAGTTCAGACGAAGATAATTTCATTTCTATAACAGGATAACTCTTATCCTGACGCCAATATAAATTGGCAGTTTCAATTTTCTAACTTTTATTGTTGCTAACCTGCGACAATAAAACAAATTGATTATAGAATGAGCTTCTTAAAGAAACTGATTAAATTCTCAGGATTATTATTTTTTGCTTTTATGTTAGCTATATGCATGGTTATAGGAGTTGCACCCGTTATACCAAAACGAAAAGAACAATTTTCAATCGAAGTAAAAATGGAACAGACACAAATCGAAGATGAGAAAACTATTAGCTTACAGCAATTGAAAAAGAAAAGCTGAAAACTGCCAGGGCAGAATACATCGGTGTTTCAAGGTAATATTTTATAGATTTTTTGTTTGTGCTGTGAAAACTTCAATGGGAAGTAAACTTAAAAATATACCTTGAACTTTATAAAAACATACCTGAATTGAAAAAGCTTGTGGTATGTATATTAATAAAACAACTGCATGACCCCTTCAAATAACGACCGTATACAAATACTGCTTGACAAACTGGATGCTCTAACAAAGAAGCAAAATAATTTTTCTGTTGAGATAAATGAACTTTGGAACGAAATTAACCAGTTGAAAATTGGTGAGGTGAAAATACAGCCGGAAGCTCAACCAGGAATTATTGCTGATATATCTGTTGTGCAAAAAGAAATGGATGCCCTAAGAATCACAACAGAAACAACTTACCAAAAACCAAAAGCATACAGCAATCCTCAAAGTAATCCTGCTGCTACAGGAAAATTTCAGCCTGCTGTAAAATCTGACATTGAAAAATTTATAGGCGAAAACCTTATTAATAAAATCGGTATTGCCATTACCGTGATTGGGGTTGCTATTGGGACTAAGTATTCTATTGACCATGATTTAATAAGCCCACTCACGAGAATAATCCTGGGGTATTTAATGGGCCTTGGGTTGCTTGCATTTGGCATTAAACTGAAAAAAAATTACGACAATTTCAGTGCTGTGCTGGTAAGCGGAGCCATCGCTATTCTTTATTTTATTACTTATGCTGCCTACAGTTTTTATGGCTTATTTCCGCAGGCGATTGCATTTGTTCTCATGGTTATCTTTACTGTATTTACCGTTGTGGCCGCCATACATTATAGCAAACAGGTTATTGCACATATAGGGCTTGTAGGCGCTTACGCTGTTCCTTTTTTATTAAGTGATGGTTCTGGCAAAGTGGAAATATTGTTTAGCTATATGGCTATTATCAACATAGGCATATTGATCATTGCATTTAAAAAATACTGGAAGCCCCTTTATTATGTATCATTTATACTTACCTGGCTAATATTTTTCTCCTGGTTTGTTTTCAGGTACAGTCAATCTCAACATTTTAATTTAGCGTTGGTTTTTCTTACTTTATTTTTTGTAACCTTTTACTTAATTTTTCTTGCTTACAAACTTTTGCAAAAAGAAAAATTTGGCAAAACTGACGTTGTACTCATACTGGCAAATGCTTTTATTTTTTATGGGATTGGTTATGCTATTATCAGTGGACATGCAAAAGGCGAAGAATTCCTCGGTTTATTTACACTCCTCAACGCAATAATTCATTTTATTGTTGGTGCTATTATTTATAAGCAAAAACTTGCCGACAAGAATTTATTTTTTATGATTGCAGGTTTAGTCTTAGTTTATATCACAATAACAATACCCGTGCAATTGAATGGAAACTGGGTTACTTTATTATGGTCATGTGAGGCGGCATTGATATTCTGGATAGGGCGAACAAAGGACGTTATGGTTTATGAAAAGCTATCGTACCCCCTGATGTTCCTCGCATTTATCAGCATTACCCAGGATTGGCAAACAATGTATGCTAATACCTATTCTGACAGCTTGGAGAAACGACTTACGCCTTTATTAAATGTTATCTTTCTTACTTCCTTAATCTTTATTGCTGCCTTTGCCGTCATAAATTATATCAACAAAAAAATACCGAGGGATAAGCAACAAAATCAAAAGTATTTTCTTACCCCTATTATTGATATGGCTATCCCTGCAATATTATTAGTTGTTATTTACTTTTCATTTCGAATGGAAATATCGAACTACTGGAACCAGTTGTATTTAGATTCTTCAATTAACATTACAAGGCCGAATGATGAAAATAATTACACCCTGCAAAACACTAACCTGCTAAAGTTTAGCAAGGTTTGGATTATCATTTATTCTATGTCTTTTCTAACTCTTTTAACTTTTGTAAATATAAATATGATAAAAAGCAGGTTACTTGCATTTGCATGCCTGGGATTGAGCGTAATAGTTTTGCTTGTCTTTATGAGCCAGGGATTATTTAACCTTGGGGAATTAAGAGAAAGTTATTTGACAAAAACAACAACTGGTTATTATCCTGTTACAGAAATGAATTTATGGATCCGGTATATTGCTCTTGCGTTTATGGGCCTGGTCTTAGTTTCCATTTACAGGCAGTTAAAACAGGTCTATATTAAGCCATTGTTTTTTAATGAGATGATGGCTTTTGATATTTTACTTACCACCTCTATTTTAGTTATCGCAAGCAACGAACTAATTACCTGGATGGAGATTATGCATTTTTCACAATCGTATAAACTGGGGCTAAGCATACTGTGGGGGCTTTATGCCTTAGGCTTAATTTCAATAGGCATCTGGAAAAAGAAAAAGCATTTACGTGTTGCTGGAATTGTACTTTTTTCAGTAACACTTGTGAAACTTTTCTTGTATGACATATCACACCTGGATACCATTGCAAAAACAATAGTATTTGTATCACTGGGAGTTTTGCTGTTAATTATTTCATTCCTGTATAATAAATACAAGCATTTTTTATCTGAACAAAAATGAAGAGAAGTTTAATTTTATATCACATTCTTTTTTTGCTGACTTTAAATGCTGCCGGCCAATACAAGCAGTATAAATATAAAAGGGATTTGCAGGGATTTAAATACCTATGGCACCAGGTTGTATTGCCCACTGATATCTTTGGCAAAATTTCAAATGATTTTTCCGACATCAGGATCATTGGCATTAAGGAAAACAAAGACACGATTGAAGCGCCTTATGTTTTGGTAATTGCTTCAGAAAAAAATGCGGGTAAAGAAGTACCGTTTAAATTAATTAACCAATCAAAAAATGATAAGGGTTATTATTTTAGTTTTGAAACACCTGAGCAAAGTCTTGTAAACCAGTTTAATCTTGATTTTAAGCAACAGAATTTTGACTGGAAAATAAGCCTGGAAGGCAGTCATAACCCGCAGCAATGGTTTACAATAGTTGAAGACTATCGTATCTTATCCATACACAACGAACTAACCCAATTTAAGTTTACTAAACTTGAGATTCCCCCATCACGCTATCGGTATTACAGGTTATTTATCAATGCTTCTACAGAGCCTGGGTTTATAAATGCAAGCTTGATTCAGAATGAAAAGGTTACCGGCAAAATGATTGATTACCAAAATCATTCTTTTGAAATTGAAAACCAAAAAACAAATAAGCAAACAAGAGTTGATGTTACGCTGGAAAAACCGGTTGCTGTAAGCTGGATAAAAATTATCGTAAAAAACAATTATGATTATTACCGGCCAATCACGATAAATTATGTAACAGACAGTTTTAAAACGGATAATGGCTGGCAGTATAATTATAGTATCCTTCATTCTGGCACCCTCAACTCTTTCGAGAAAAAGGAATTTACATTTAACAGTACTATTCTTAAAAAACTAAGTATTATTATTGAAAACCAGGATAATGAGCCTTTGCAGATAGACTCATTACAAATAAAAGGGTACGAACATATTTTAAAAGCCCGATTTGCAGAAAAAGCCAGGTACTATCTTTTATATGGAAACATTAATGCAGCCAGGCCTAATTATGACATTGAAAGTTTCGTAGATAAAATTCCAAAAACAATGTCATCATTAGAAATAGGAGAGGAGGAATATTTAAACACAGAAATAAAAAAGCCTGGCGCAATTTTCCAGGATAAAAACTGGCTATGGGTTATAATGGCCATAATAATTATTTTATTAGGCTGGTTTACCATAAATATGATGAAAAGGCCTCCAGGCATAATAAAATAAAAGAATTCATTTTTCCAACTCAAAATAATTTCCTTTTCTGTATCAGTATAAATGTGGTCATCCTAAGTTGTTCATATATTTTGTTTTGGCCTTATTATATTAAACTCAACAATTAGTTTAGTAACAAATAAAATTAATTCTACGCCTAGGTTCATGGCACACGAAACAAGAATTATTAATCTCTATCAAATACGCTGTACAAATTATTTAAGAAGCCAAATTTATCAACAGCAGTTTCATAAAACAGTGATAAAGAATAATAATCCAGGTCATCTTTAGAAAGTTTTACTACTATATTTCTCTATACTTAAAGAATCTCTTTGCCAGATTTCATGTTTTTTATTGGATGCATTGATCTCGTAATTTTTTGATGTTTCATTTTCTTTTGATACTTTCAAAAATACATGAGCTTTATATTTTAAAAAACTCCCTTTTGGCGTTTCCTTTCCATTTTAAGAAGTTGTTTCCAAATAATATGAATATGATTTGGCATTATAATAAAGGCAAATATTTTTAGAAAACTTTTATCAGATAAATGTTTCAAGTAATTAATCACAAGTTCTTTGTTTCCATAAATAAGAGAAACCATTTATGAATAGTTGCCGTAAAGAAGTATATTTTGTTTATTTCTGAGTATGATTTCTTTTGAATATGCATTATGTTATTTACTCCTTGACTTTGAATTTAAAAACCTTGTTTCATGTGCCACTGACCAAGGCGGTGGGAACATTATTTTTATTCTTTCGTAAGATTTTATCATGATGGAAGCAATGACTTTGGAATGCTATCAAATTTTTCGGGAAACTATTAGTAGTCTTGTACTGCCCGTTTGTCGGAAGACCCGACGGGCTTTATCAATTAGTCCGGAACACCTACGTGGACGAAAAATACCTGGCGGCAAAACCTTTTTTTTATTGGGGAAATAAAACTACTGATAAATAATTGCTGGAGTTAGGGGCATAAGCTGCAATACTAGGGCCTCCTTCCCAAACCAGTTGTAATCTTATAGTATGCGATCCAAAGCCTACCTGTTGAAGATAAGTACCTGAAATAGTTGTTGGAAATTCACCATTGTTCGCATTAAAAATATTGGGATTATGATACGTGCAATTCTGGCTTCCGTCAACTGTTATATTTATGGCTGCTTTGGATGTGCTGCATGCCCCGCATGAAATGCCGACTATATTTGCAGCAAAGCTTATTTGGGCTTTGGTGGGGCCATTTGCTGTAAACGTATAAATAAGATCAGGGAAATAATTTACAGGCGAGCCAGAGGTGGAAGTAACGGAGCTAACCTGCGTTAATATACCGCTGTTATCATACATAGATTTTGTGGGAGATACCCACGTTGGCGGGCCGCCCACACCGCTGGATTGTAAAACCTGCCCCAGGGCACCTACGGCACCATTCAATTTTAAAAAGCCGGTAAAGTTCAGGTTACCGGAAACATCCAGTTTATTTGCAGGAGTTACATTACCAATGCCAACATTTCCATTAGATGTATTCACTGAAAATGACCAGGCACCACTATTGTTGCCATATATGCCAATATTATTATCGTCTATATTTCCAATAAAGCCCGTTGGTGCAGAATTATCTGTTTTGTTTAACCATAGCCCGGCAGTGCCACCCGGGCCGCTGCGAAGTCTCATCCTGTCAGCGACATCTAAAATATATTCCGGAGCAGTGGTTCCAATACCTACATTTCCATTAAGAAAAACGCCAGCGTATCGGTTTGCAGCGGCTGTCCTGACATCGGCATATAACGCATAATAATTATTAGATAAGGCAACAGAAGGTATGAAGGTTCCCAGTGCAGCATACACACCCACGGCCCCATAACCATTTGTACTTCCAATTCCTTTTATACCAAACCCATAACCATAGCCTAAGACACCAGCCGTGCCATTGCCCTGGCCTAAACCGGCAACGCCAGTATTTTGGTAATCGGCAAGTACAGGAGATTGATTGGCATAGCCATAAATTACATTTTTATCAAAGTCCGCCGTTTGAGTAACGTGCAGGCGCTCTGAAGGCGTGACAGTTCCAATGCCTACGTTTTGTGAAAAGCAGGCAATGCTGCAACTACATGAAATAGCCAGGAGATACTTTTTCATATTGATCATTTGCTACAAGGTACAGGAAAACCAGGTGAGATAGTGATAATTTGGCACTACCTCATAAATTACAACATCACTAATTTTTCCGTTATTTTTACTGCACAACCCTGCTCATGAGTATCTACGCCATTCAACAGTACCATAAAGAATTAGAAAAGATCATACACTACGGCGGCAGTAAAAAGGAAACAGCCATTCGCAATGCCTTCTATTACTTGCTTAATGAATATGCACATGGCAAAGACCTGATGCTGATTGCCGAAATATCTACAAAGAACAAAGCGGGGAAAATAATTACACCCGATGGTACTATTAAAGATAGCATACGCAACGACTGGGGCTATTGGGAAAGCAAAGACGAGAGCGATGATATAAATGAAGAAATCCGGAAAAAGTTTGAAAAGGGTTACCCTTCTGACAATATTTTGTTTGAAGATTCGCAGACCGCAGTATTGTACCAGCATGGGGAAGAAGTGATGCGCCGCCAGATGCCCGACGAAGATCAACTGCATGAAATACTCACCCGTTTTTTAAGTTATGAGCGGCCGGAGGTGCATGACTTCAGGGAAGCCATCCATAAATTTAAAGAAGACATTCCAAAGGTAACAGTAGCCATCCGGGACATAATTGAAGCGCAGCAAAAAACAAATATCGCCCTGCAACAGGCACAGGAAAGTTTTTTAGCAATGGCGAAGGCAAGCATTAACCCGGAGATTGGCGCCGATGATGTAAAGGAAATGATGATACAGCATATTCTGAGTGCTGATATTTTTAATACCATTTTTGATGAGCCGCATTTTCATCGGGAAAATAATATTGCCCGCGAACTGAACAAAGTAATAGATACTTTCTTTACTGGCAGCATTCGCCGGCAAACCCTGGGGCAGATCAAACATTACTACGATACCATAAATGCCCGTGCTGCCAGCATTGCAGACCACCACGAAAAGCAAAAATTTTTAAAAGTAGTGTATGAGAATTTTTATAAAGGTTATAACCCTAAGGCTGCCGACCGGCTCGGCATAGTGTACACGCCCAATGAGATAGTACAGTTTATGATACGCAGTACCGATTACCTGCTACATAAACATTTTGGAAAATCACTCGGCGATAAGCATGTTGAAATACTTGACCCCGCCACAGGCACCGGCACATTTAAAACGGATATAATTGATTACCTGCCCAAAGCCAAGCTTAAACACAAATACAAAAACGAACTGCACGCCAACGAACTGGCCATACTGCCTTACTATATTGCCAATTTAAATATTGAATACACCTACAAACAAAAGATGGGTGAGTATGAGCAGTTTGACAATTTATGTTTTGTAGATACGCTTGATAAGGCAAGCCAGCATTTTGTACAGGCAGGTTTATTTAATGTGAGCTCAGAAAATACAACCCGAATAAAAAGACAGAATGAAAGAAAGATAAGTGTAGTGATTGGTAACCCCCCTTATAATGCCAACCAGCAAAATGAAAATGATAATAACAAGAACAGGGAATACAAGGAAATTGATAAACGGATAAAAGAAACCTTTATAAAAAACAGCACAGCGCAAAAAACAAAGATGTACGATATGTACAGCCGCTTTTACCGCTGGGCAATGGACAGGCTGAATGATAACGGCATAATTGCTTTTATAACCAACCGGAGTTTTATTGACAGCCGCACTTTTGATGGCTTTAGAAAAACCGTTCAGGAAGACTTTGACCACATTTATATAATTGATACCAAAAGCGATGTACGAGCAAACCCAAAAATTGCTGGCACTACACACAATGTTTTTGGCATACAGACAGGCGTGGCGGTTTTGTTTTTAATTAAGAGTTCGCATAAAAAATTAAAGACCGACCCCTGCAAAATTGAGTATATAGCCATGGATGATTTTTGGAGAAAGCAGGAAAAGCTTGCGTGGTTTGCTGAGCATGAAATAAAAAATATAGATTTTGAAAATATTACACCGGATAAAAATAATAACTGGATAAATAATGCTGATAATGATTGGGATAGTTTAATAGCTGTTTGTGATAAAAAGGTTAAAGCAGGAAAAAGTAAAGAAGCAATTTTCGAAGCCTTTTCCAATGGGGTTGTTACTGCAAGAGATGAATGGGTCTATGACTTTAATAAAGAAACGATAATTTTAAAAGCAAAATTATTCTTTAAATGTTATAAACAAGGTTTAGAATCTTATAAGAAAGCAAAAGAGATTAATGATGTCGAAACTAATTTCAAGCTTTCTCGAAATTTAAAAAACCATATTAAGCGCTACAGAGAATTAAATTTTAATGAGGAAAATATAATACGAGGAATTAGAAAACCTTTTGTAAAATATTTTATGTATTTCGATAAAGGTATTAATGATGAAATTGGATATTATAAATCTTTTATTGGGAATAATCAATTCGAAAATAAAATTATATGTTTCAATGGTTCAAATAGTGTACAATGGGATCCTATAGGAATTAATACAGTTGTAGATTTTAATTTTTTATATGGAGGATCTCAAAGTCTTCCTCTTTATCGCTACACATCAAAAGGAGAACGAACCGACAACATCACCGATTGGGCATTAGAACAATTCACCAATCAGTATGCAACTGAAGATAAGTTTGAGCAGCTCATGAGAGCGTTTATTAAATATGACCATTCAAAATATCCTGCAGATATCTTAACACCACCCAGTGTTTTTATTGGCATTACAAAAAAAGAGATTTTCCATTATGTATATGCAGTACTGCACAATCCTGCCTACCGCAAAAAGTACGAGTTGAATTTAAAAAGAGAATTTCCCCGTATACCTTTTTACGATAATTTTTATGTATGGGTAAAATGGGGAGAACAATTAATGGCCCTGCATATTGATTATGAAACCGTAGCCCCCTATCCTTTAAAAAGGAAAGAAATTGCTGCTAAAGATACACCAAAAGCAAAACTTAAAGCACTAAAAGAATTAGGAACAATTGTACTGGATGAAAACACAGAACTGCATGGCATACCGCCTGCAGCGTGGACTTACAAACTCGGCAACCGCAGTGCCCTGGAGTGGATACTGGACCAGTACAAAGAAAAGAAACCCAGTGACCTAACCATTGCAGAAAAATTCAACACGTACAAATTTGCCGATTATAAAGAACAGGTCATTGATCTTTTGATGCGGGTTTGTACCGTAAGTGTAGAGACGATGAAGGTTGTGGGGGAGATGGAAAAGATATCTGAATAATTAATACGAACATACAACTATGGCAAAATTCTACGCAATTCAAGCAATTTCAAATAAGCGTATAAAGCGCATTATGAATGCGGCCTGATTAACTAAAATATACAAAGCTTTGCATTTAGTATCATTTCAAATGAAAGACAATTTTTATGAGCAACAGGTGCGTTATAATAATTCTGGTTATAAAAACAAAGAAAATGTGTTTGGAAGGTTTACCATTTTGATTTCGATACGAAAACGCCGATGGGAAATAAATGGGTTATCTGTGTTGGCGGAATATGAAGGTTTATTTTGAATTCTTTAGTTTAAAAGGCCAAGGGAAAATTAGTTAGGTAACCGTTTCCATTTATTGGTTTCCGCAAAGTCACTCTATAAGATTACAGTAGTGCATCTTTTTATGAAGATAGCTGTATAAAACATTTTATTCCCAAGGCATATTAAAAAAGTTTAGCTGTACAGTATTCGGGTGGTACAGACTCATACATCGGGGTTTCGCATTAAGATTCGTTTAACGATGTTGATTGCGATGCGAAAACCCCGCTGGGACACGAAAGTCACTCTATAAGATTACAGTAGTGCATCTTTTTATGAAGATAGCTGTGTAAAACATTTTATTCCCAAGGCATATTAAAAATATTTAGCTGTACAATATTC
>JBDSEE010000130.1:0-15307 GCA_039920245.1 Ferruginibacter sp. | reverse complement strand
AAGGATGAATCTGAACATCCATGTATTATTTTTTATGAAAGTAATAAAATTATAACGGTGCAGAAAAAGTGAAAGCGGATTTGAAATGAATCCGCTTTGTGATCCCGATTGGATTCGAACCAATGGCCTACAGCTTAGAAGGCTGCCGCTCTATCCAACTGAGCTACGGGACCTGTTTTAAAAAAGTGTGCAAATATAGGATATAATAATTGCCAACGTTTATACCTGAATATCTTGTTTTTCCTGTATGAATAATAATGTTTAAAAACGTAAAATGGAAAAAATTAAAACTATATATTTGTTAAAGAATTGGTTGATTGGTATAGATTTAGATATTACATTTGCTTTTACAAACCCATTTATTCTTCAAACAAGCTGAAAATTGGAGAAAAATCTTAAATTAAAATTAGTGTTTATGAAACAAAAACTATGGTTGTTATTAACGCTGGCATTCTTTGCTAGTGGTGCATTTGCACAATCTATGATGGAAGGTTCATCGCAGAAGAAAAGTGCCTCTGTAGGCATTCATTTTAATGCAGTGGATTTTATTACCCCAGTAACTTTTAAAAATTCTTCGAGCCCACGCAGATTAGCCTCTTTAAGAGATATGGACTTTGGTCTTTCAGTATCTTATTGGAAAGGATTAACTTCTAAAATTGATTTCAGTGTTAAATTGACTGGATTATTGCATGATTATGCAGGGGACAGGCTAGAGTCTACAACAGCAACTGAAGGCGGAATTGAATTAGAGCCAACACTAAATATACGTCCAATTAAAGATAACAACCTGATATCCCCTTTCCTGACAGCAGGTATTGGAGGTGGTTATTATTCAGGTGATTTCGGAGCTTATGTTCCTGCAGGAGTAGGTATCCAGGTAAATTTTAACAGCGTTACTTACCTAATGCTACAAGCTGCATATCGCTTTACGCTTACTAAAGATGTAATGAAAGATAATCTTTTATATTCTTTAGGTGTTGTTCAAAGTATTGGTCGTGAAAAGCCAAAAGTTGTTCCTCCTCCACCGCCACCAGTAGTTCTTGATCGTGATGGTGATGGTGTTCCTGATGCAGATGATAAATGTCCAGATACACCAGGTCTTGCGTCCCTACAGGGATGTCCTGACAGGGATGGAGATGGCATCGCTGATGCTGATGATAAATGTCCTGATGTTGCTGGTATAGCAAAATATCAAGGTTGTCCTATTCCTGACACTGATGGAGATGGAATTAACGATGAGCAAGATAAATGCCCTACTGTAAAAGGTGTTGCACGCTACCAGGGTTGTCCTATTCCGGATACAGATGGTGATGGTGTTAACGACGAAGAAGATAAATGTCCTACACGTCCTGGCCCAGCAAGCAATCAAGGTTGTCCTGTAATTGCCAAAGAAGTAATTGAGAAGATTAACTTCGCTGCAAAGAATGTATTTTTTGCAACAGCAAGCTACAAATTGTTGCCTAAGTCATTTAAATCCTTAAATGAAGTTGCAGCAATCATGAAAGCTGATGAATCATTGATGCTTGATATTGATGGTCACACAGACAGCCAGGGTTCAGATGAATATAATCATACTCTCTCTCATAACCGTGCAAAAGCAGTGGCAGATTATCTTGTGAGCAAGGGTGTTTCTGAAAGTCGCTTTAAAGTAACAGGTTATGGCGAAGAAAAACCCGTTGCTGATAACAATACAGTTGCCGGTCGTGCAAAAAACAGAAGAACTGAGATGACTGTAAGGAATTATTGATAATGTTACTGAATCAAATAAAAAATCCCGGAAATTTCGGGATTTTTTATTTGAGTTTATTTAAAAAAGTAGGGCTAGATCACTGCCAAATTTTCGAGTGAATAGTCATGAATTTCGTTATACAGAGTATCTCTTTCTATTGGCTGGCGGTTTACTTGGTTTATAAGGGTTACTAATTCTTCTGTACTCATGGTTGGAGCTTGCTCTTCACTTCCTGCCATAGAATATATCTTGGTAGAATCATCAATGGTACCATCTATATCATTCACACCGAATGCAAGTGATAGCTGTGCATTTTGGCGGCCAAGCATCGGCCAGTAAGCTTTTAGATGTGGGAAGTTGTCAAGGTAAATGCGGGCAATTGCATACATCCTCATATCTTCTGTAATAGTAGATTCAGGAATGTCGCTCATATCGTTATTATGATTGCGGAACTTTAGTGGTATGAATGTATTGAAACCCTTAGTTTCGTCCTGCAACTCTCTAAGTTTATGCATATGATCAATCCTGTGTTTATACGCTTCAATATGTCCATAGAGCATAGTGGCATTTGTATTCATACCAAGTTTATGTGCCGTCTTATGAATATGCAGCCAGCCTTCACCAGTTACTTTATCAGCACATATTATTTCCCTGATTTCCGGGTGAAAAATTTCTGCGCCGCCTCCAGGTAATGATTGTAAACCCGCTTCTTTCAGTTTTTCCATTCCCTCTTCAATAGTGAGTTTAGCTTTCCGGAACATATAATCCAACTCTACAGCAGTAAAACCTTTAATGTGCAATTCAGGACGGTGAGCATGTATCTTTTGAATAAGTTCAATGAAATAATCAAGGTTCATTTTTGGATGTACGCCCCCAACAATATGAACTTCAGTGATAGGTTTACCATCATAGGTTTTTACAATATCCAACATCTGGTCTATGCTTAATTCCCAGCCCTCTTCCTTATGCGCATACAGACGGGAATAAGAACAAAATTTACAACTGAATACACAAACATTTGTTGGTTCAATATGAAAATTTCGGTTGAAGTATGTTTTATTTCCATGAATCTTTTCCCGGATGTAATTTGCAAGTGAACCCACAAAACCCAGGCTGCCTTTTTCAAATAACAAAAGACATTCAGCATCACTGATCCGCTCTCCATGTTTCACCTTTAAGGCAATGTTTTTTAAATCCTTATTTTCTTCGGCTTCAATAATATTTTCTATCAATCTTATATTTTTTGCAAATTTACGATGGTAAATATTGTGATGATGCTAATTATTAATAAAATATGATCACGGAAAACTTCTCCATTTTATAGGCATTGTGAATAAATGTATATCTTCCAAGTCTTAAATTAAACCACACTATATGAGTATAAAGTTCCGGCTTACTTTAATGAGTTTTTTGCAATTTTTTGTTTGGGGTGCATGGTTGATCACCATCGCAACTTATTTCTTTACCAATAACATGGGTACAGGTGTTCAGTTTGGAGCCATTTTTTCTACACTCGCACTTTCTTCTCTTTTTATGCCTGCAATCACAGGTATAATTGCTGATAAATGGGTAGATGCGGAAAAGCTTTATGGAATATTACATATTCTTTATGGGCTTATTTTATTTTATGTTCCACAGGTTCATGATGCTGATAAATTATACTATGTAATTTTTGCTGCCATGGTTTGTTATATGCCTACGATATCATTATCTAATTCAATTGCCTATAATATCTTAAAGAATAATAATTATGATGTAGTAAAAGTATTTCCGCCCATTCGAGTTTGGGGGACTATTGGTTTTATAGTTGCAATGTGGGTAACCAATCTGTCCGGAAGTAAAGCAAATGCAAACCAGTTTTTAATTGCAGGTGTCATGGCAATAGTTTTAGGTATTTATTCTTTTACATTACCAAAATGTCCACCTCAAAAGTCAATATCTAAAGACGCATCATTTATAGAGCAGTTAGGTTTAAGTGCTTTCAAACTATTTGCAAATTATAAGACGGCTTTATTTTTTATTTTCTCCATGTTCCTGGGTGCTGCCTTACAGTTAACGAATATGTATGGAGATACTTTTCTAGATGATTTTAAAAAGATTCCTCAATACGCTGATTCATTTGTAGTAAAGTATTCAACCATTATCATGTCAATTTCTCAGATTTCAGAGACTTTGTTTATTCTTACCATTCCGTTCTTTCTTAAGCGATTTGGAATCAAGAAAGTAATGTTGTTCTCAATGTTAGCTTGGGTACTGCGTTTTGGCTTATTTTCTTATGGAAATCCCGCAGATGGATTATGGATGATTATTCTTTCCTGTATTGTGTATGGGATGGCTTTTGATTTCTTTAATATATCTGGCTCACTATTTATCGAAACAACAACAGACTCGTCAATCAGATCGAGTGCCCAGGGATTATTTATGATGATGACAAATGGGTTAGGAGCCTTTATGGGAAGCAAGGTCAGTGGGTTTGTTATTGATAAATATTATACGTCGGGCGATGGCAATAAGGACTGGCATAGCATCTGGCTTTCATTTGCAGTGTACGCATTAATAATTGCAGTTCTGTTTTTACTATTATTTAAACATAAACATGATCCCAATGCTATTAAAAATATTCATGCAGAACCAGTTTTGCCTGTCGACTAAAAAATAAAGAAATATTAGACAAAATAAAACCCCCTGTTCTGCAACTGGGGGTTTTGGTTAATTGCTGATCCTGATTATTTCAGCGCTTCAATCTTTTTTACAAAATTTGCTTTTGGTTGAGCACCAACTAGTTTATCAACTACCTGCCCGTTTTTTACAAACAATATTGCAGGGATACTCGTAATGCCGTAATTCATAGAAACCTGTGGATTGTGGTCAACATTCACCTTACCTATTTTTACTTTACCATCATATTCTTTTGATAATTCTTCAATTACGGGGCCGATTGCACGGCAAGGGCCACACCATTCAGCCCAAAAATCTATAACCGATAATTTGTCTGAGTCAAGTACTTCAGTTTTAAAATTTGCATCTGTGAATTCAAGTGCCATGATATTTATTTTAATTATTAAGCTATTTTCTTTCTCTAAGGTGCAAATTTACAGCCATAAAACTTATATGCCATTCCTTACATATCCACAAGCAAAAATGACAGTGTGAATAAGATAGAGATTACATTTAAATAGTTACAACAGATACTTTACCTAACTGGTAATGATTTAAGAAGTCGGCCATTTCTTCATTCATAGTGAAGCCTTTTTCAAGGCTGTACATACTTACCTGGTATTTATGATCTACATCAGATACATTAAACTTCACCGAAGTCTTGCCTGGATTATCCTGGATATTCCTGTCGATGAAATTAATGAAATCCTTATCAAGGAATTCAGGTGTCACCTCAATGATCAATTGTTTTGTAAGCGAAGTTTTAACAGTTTCAAGCAAGTGCAATTTTGAGACTTTGAATTCATACTGTTCTGTATTATACCTGCTCTTGAAATTTCCCTCTAGCATTACAATAAGTCCTTTTTCCAGGTAGTTTGAAAATCTTACATAATCTTCACCGAACAAAGCAAATTCAGATTTGCCAGTAAAATCTTCCAGGTGAAGGATGCCAAAGTTTTTTCCGTTCTTAGTGAGTCTATGTTGTGCATCCGTAACCAATCCTGCCAGGCGGAAATTTCTTGAGATAAAAACCGAGTCGATCGCTTTCCTTACTTCCTCAAATTCAGCTAAGGAGACAATATTATAATGTGTCAATTCAAATTTAAAATTGTCCAGTGGGTGACCGCTCATGTACATACCCGTTACATCCTTTTCAAAATCAAGTTTTTCAATTAACTGCCATGGTGGACAAGTTAGTAACTTGGGAGCGACGATCTCTGGCATTTGTAAATTGCCGAACAATGTATTAGCCGTATTTGCTGACTGAGATTGAAATACCGCACCAAATTTCAAAACTTTTTCCAACCCAATAGCATCACCAGGAGCCTGGTAAAAATATTGTGCTCTATGCCAATCTGTAAAACAATCAAATGCTCCAGCATAAATAAGACACTCTAATGATTTCTTATTAACGGATTTTAGATTTACCCTCTTTACAAGATCAAAGATGTTTTTATAAGAGCCATGCTTTTTGCGTTCTTCAATAATATTTTCAATTGCATTTTCACCCACACCCTTCATGCCACTAAAACCAAAGCGAATTTCTCCTTGTTTGTTTACGGCAAACCCATTTTGTGATTCATTTATATCGGGGCCAAGTACTTTTAATCCCATGCGCTTACATTCCTCCATGAAAAAAGTAATTTTTTCAATACTGCCTGCATGATTCAACACAGCAGCCATATATTCACTCGGATAATGTGCTTTTAGATATGCAGTCTGGTAAGCAACAAACGCATAACAGGTAGAATGAGATTTATTAAATGCATACTGCGCAAATGATTCCCAATCGCCCCATATTTTGTCAAGGATCTTTTTATCGTGTCCCTTAGCAACTGCCCCTTCAATAAAACTTCCCTTCATTTCATCAAGCTTCTTCCTATCTTTTTTACCCATTGCTTTTCGCAGAATATCAGCCTGTCCCTTGGAAAAGCCTGCAAGCTTTTGTGAAAGCAACATTACCTGTTCCTGGTACACAGTAATGCCATAAGTTTCCTGCAAAAATTCCTGCATGTCTGGTAAGTCATAAGTTACCAGTTCCCGTCCGTGCTTTCGTGCCACGAACTTTGGAATGTATGACATTGGCCCCGGCCGGTACAAGGCGTTCATTGCAATCAGGTCATCAAACTTGTCAGGTTTTAATTCCCGCATGTATTTTTGCATGCCCGCACTTTCAAACTGAAATGTGGCATTTGTATCTCCCTGCTGATAAAGCTTATAAGTAATTTCATCGTCCAGGGGAATATTATCTATTTCAATTGCAATGTCATAATTCTCTTTAATTAGGGCCAAAGCAGTTTTTAAAATGCTAAGCGTTCGCAGCCCGAGAAAATCCATTTTTATGACACCGGCTTCTTCTATTGAGTTGCCTTCAATCTGCGTCATCCATAAGGTAGATTCTTTTGACACAGCTACTGGCAAAAGCTCGGTTAGATCTTTTGGTGCTATTATAATTGCAGATGCGTGAATGCCTGTATTTCGCACGGAACCTTCTAATATTTCAGCTTCATGCAGTATCTTACTCAGCAGGTCCTCGCCAGCGTACAACTTTCTAAGTTTCTTTACATTTTCAATATCTTCTCCCTGCAACTGTTCCTTTTCCTCCAAAGATTTCTCTCCATTCTGACCTTCTTTAATAGTAAACGGAGCATGAAGAAGCCTCTTTAGATTTATACCGGGTCTTTCAGGAACTAATTTAGATAAAGCCCTGCTTTCAGCGATTGGTAAGTCCATAACTCTCGCCACATCCGCAATGCTGCTTTTAGCAGCCATAGTACCATAAGTAATAATTTGTGCAACCTGGTTTTTGCCATATTTATTTACCACGTAATCCAGCACTTTTTGTCGGCCATCATCATCAAAATCCGTATCGATATCCGGCATGGATTTACGCTCCGGGTTCAGAAACCGCTCAAAAAGTAGGTTGTATTTTATTGGGTCAATGTTGGTAATACCAATACAATACGCAACTGCACTCCCAGCTGCAGAACCCCGGCCAGGCCCAATGAATACGCCCATGTCACGTCCTGCCTTTATGAAATCACCCACAATAAGGAAGTATCCTGCAAAGCCCATGTCACGTATTACACCCAGTTCAAACCGCAGCCTTTCTTCCGCCTCGGGTGTTAGAATCTTATATCGCTCTTTGGCACCGCTCCAGGTTAAATGTTCCAGGTATTCATCCTGTGATTTATAATTTGCCGGCACTTCAAAAAAAGGAAGCAGGATTTCCCTTTTTAGATTCAGCAGGTCTATCTTATCTACTATTTCATTTGTATTGTCAATTGCATAAGGAATGTCTTCAAAAACTTTTGACATCTCAGCAGTAGTCTTTAAGAAAAACTGGTCGTTTGGAAATGCGAACCGCTTGTTTTTGGCAGATACATCGTCATCTGTAAATTCCCGTAATGCAGGAGTGCTTTGCTTTTCACCAGTATTTATGCAGAGCAGTATATCGTGTGCATTAAAATCTTTCTGATCTACATAATGGCTGTCATTGCTTGCAATAACTTTTACATTGTACTTTTTTGCAAATCTTAGAAGCACCTCATTCACTTTCTCTTGTTCCGGCATTCCGTGGCGCTGCAGTTCAATATAATAATCTTCCTGGAATATATTCAACCACCACTTAAATTCATTTTCTCCTTCTTCTTCACCTTTTTTAAGAATGGTCTGCGGTACAAGTGCGCCAAGGCAACAAGTGGTTGCAATAAGCCCTTCGTGGTATTTGTGTATGAGTTGCTTGTCAATACGGGGATATTTGCTGTACATTCCTTCTATGTAGCCGAGCGAAGTAAGTTTTACAAGGTTTTTATAACCGGTTTCATTTTTAGCCAATAATATCTGGTGATGGCGTGGGTCCTTTTCTTCTTTGCTAAAAGTTTTTCTTGTCCTGTCCTGGGTAATATAAAATTCGCAACCGACAATGGGCTTAACTTTTAGGCTTCCATCCGCATTTTTATGATTGTAAGCTTCCTTTACAAATTCAAAGACACCAAACATATTGCCGTGATCGCTAATGGCAAGAGCAGGCATTCCATCTGTGATTGCTTTTTGATAAAGTCCCTTAATAGATGCAGCTCCATCAAGTAAAGAGTATTGAGTATGGACGTGTAAATGAGAGAATTTCATAGCCTTGAACAAATATATAAATGTTCATATTGCTATGAACAATGCGTGAATAACGGTTTCTGGCACCATTTTTTTTAAAAAACCTTTCAGGTGAAAAACAGTCTCCTACAGATAAAAAATTATTAAAAATGGGTATTTGTGCAAATATCGTACACCGGGAGCAACAAGCTGTGAAGCGTTTTCCACAATATATTTTTGAATGAAATCATAAGAATTGTGTAAAGGGTTGTAAGTTTTGCACATTCCACCTATCTTCGCCCAGCCTCAGGGCTCAATTTTCAATATTAGTTTGTAGGACAGGACTTTAAGACAGGATAAATACAACAGATCAGTAAAGACAAAAAGAAAGGCATATAACACAAGTCGAGGTCGTACATACGTTTAAACCAAAGATTTACGTATGAAAAACTTACTCCTTATTGCTTTCTTATGTAGCATTTTTACAGGAACTTTTACAAGTGCTAATGCACAGCCATCCCTGAAGTTTATAAATGGCGTTGATTTCGGAAGTGAAAATATTCATGGAATAGGGATGATTCCGCCATCACTTTCTCCGGTTGTATCTCTTTTATCTCTCTCTAAACCTATCCTTCATTTTGCTACTGAAAACTGCAGCAAGATCCAGTTTAAGTATGCCCTTTTATTGAATACGGAGATTGAGAATATTGCAAACCTTCCTTTGTTTGAATTCATAGATAATTGGTGGAATACAAAATACCGTTTTGGCGGCGAGTCAAAAAAAGGAATTGATTGCAGTGCATTTACGGGATTATTGATGAGTTGTGTATATGCTGTAAGAATGCCACGCACAGCTAATCAACAATATGCAGCAACCACAAGGATAAAAAAGGAAGAACTGGTGGAAGGAGATCTTGTGTTTTTTCATACCCGCAAAGGTGTTAGCCATGTAGGAGCTTACCTGGGGGATGGATTTTTTGTACACGCAAGTACTAGTAATGGTGTAACTATAAATAACCTGAGTGAAAATTATTTCAGCAAAAGATATATCGGGGGAGGACGAGTGAGTAATAATGAAAATGATCTGAGTAAATTTTAAAATATTCTTTGAATGAGAAAGCCTCCTTTTGGAGGCTTTCTCATTTTCATTAGTTTACATTTTTCTTAATGACATAAAAATTGTCATCAACTTTAAATTGAGCTACATCAAAATTCTTAGCAACTTTCAATTTCTTCCACTTGGTCGTAGCTTTTATCCATTGATAGGTTTTGCCATCTAAGGATATTTTTAGAGGCATATTAAAATTATCTACGACATTCGTCCAACGGTACACTATTTTTTTTCCATCCAGTTTATATTCAAGAACCGGTATCTTGGTTGTCCTTAAATACTGGTCAAATATTTTTGATAATTTTTCCCCTGACTTATTTTCCATGTATGCCTCCACTTGCTGCGTAGTAACCGTTTGGTGATAAAAATCTTTATTCAATCCCCGCAGTATCGCCCTGAATTTTTCATCATCATTTACGATCTGCCGGATGATGTGAAGCATGTTTCCGCCTTTGTAATACATATCGCCACTACCTTCTTTATTTACTCCATAAGGACCAATGATAGGCTGGTCATTGCTAATAAGTTTCCTGGTGCCCTGTACATAGGCATTGCCTGCGTCATGACCATAATAATAATCTGTAAATAATGTCTCGCTATAATTAGTGAATCCTTCATGCACCCACATGTCCGCCAGGTCTTTAGTAGTTATATTATTTGCAAACCATTCATGCCCGCTTTCATGAACAATGATGAAGTCCCATTTCATTCCCCAGCCACTGCCTGACAGGTCTCTGCCGGCATATCCCAGCCGGTAACCGTTTCCGTAAGCAATCGCACTTTGATGCTCCATGCCCAGGTGAGGGGCATCTACAAGTTTATATCCATCCTCGTAAAAAGGGTAGGGGCCAAACCAATGCTCAAAGGCTTTGATCATCCTGGGTGCATCTTTAAACTGGTTTTTTGCTTTTTCAAGATTGTAATTAAGTACCCAGTAATTCATGTCAAGCTTTCCTTTTTCTCCATTGAATACTTCTGAAAAATTTGTGTATTTTCCTATGTATGGAACAATGTTATAGTTATTGATCGGGTTCTTTACATTCCAGGTATAAGTTGTTGTGCCATCATTATTTTTCATAGTTGATGTAAGCCTGCCATTTCCAACTGCAACAAGGCTATCAGGAACAATGATGTGCAACGTAGCACCGCTATCAGGTTCGTCACTCTGGATATCTTTACATGGATACCAAACACTTGCCCCCAGGCCCTGGCAGGCAACACTCATCCACGGATTTCCTTCTTTATCTTTTTTCCATATCCATCCTCCATCCCAAGGTGGTCGTTTGCCTTCTACAGGTTTTCCATGAAAATATAATGTCAGAAAATTTTCCTGAGGCTTTATTTTAAACATGGCATTGCTGTCTCTTAGCATGAGCCAATAAACATTTCCATCTCTTCTAAATTGGTAATGGCCATTATTATTTATAGCACTATCAAGTATCATGGGTTCCTGCAGATCTATCTGCATAAGTTTTGCTCCATTATCAAAAAATCTAATCCGGTTTTTTCCCACAATGGTCTTTGATTCAAAATCTGGTCTTACAGAAATTTCATAATGCAACACATCCCAGTTCTGGCGAAATCTTCCGTTGATTCCTCTCAAGCTATCCTGTCTTGTAAAGACTTCTTTTTTTTCTAATAACTGGCCCTCGGCCATATTTGTACCTGTGATAATTATTGCAAATAATCCTATAAAATATTTATACATAAATCAGCTTTGTTTATTTGCCTAAATTTAGATTTATTAATAACATTAATAACACTAATTATATAAGTGGCTTTGTAGTCATTGAAAAGTTATTTCAACAGGCATGATAAAAAGTAACATAATAATCTTTACAACTATTTGCATTTTTTTGTCCGGCTGTGCATCTCACAGGCGCCCGGATAAAAAAATATTCAGGTATAATGAAACCAGTGGCATTGCATCTCTTGATCCGGCATTTGCAAAGAATCAATCCATCATGTGGGCTATACACCAGCTTTTTAATACCCTGGTAGAAGTAGATGAAAACCTGCAAATAAAACCATCCATTGCAACTCGTTGGGAATTTAGTAATGATAACCGCACTATAAATTTTTATTTGCATAATGACGTTTTTTTCCAGGATGATGCTGCTTTTTTAAATGGCATAGGGAGAAAGCTTGTTGCTAATGATGTGAAATACAGTTTTGAAAGAATACTGGCTGCGTCAACGGCAAGTCCCGGCGCATGGATCTTTAATAATAGAGTTGATTCAACCCGCCCCTTTGTTGTGTTGAATGATTCAGTATTTCAATTAAACCTCCAACGACCTTTTCAGCCGGTGCTGGGAATCTTAAGCATGCAGTATTGCTCACTTGTTCCCAGGGAAGCAGTAGAAAAATATGGCTCTGAATGGAGAAGGCATCCTGTTGGATCGGGGCCATTTAGTTTTGTAGCCTGGGACGAAGGCCAGGCACTTATTTTAAAAAAGAATACAAAATATTTTGAGAGTGATAATAATGGAAACAGGCTTCCCTACCTGGATGGAATAAAAGTAAATTTTTACGATAGCAAGGCAACTGAGTTCCTGGAATTTCAACAGCAGAGACTCGATTTTATTAATGATATAGATGCTTCCTTCAAAGATGAGATACTTACTAAGACCGGCAACCTGAAAAAAGAATGGAAGGATAAACTCTTCTTAAATAAAAATCCATACTTGAATATTGAATACCTGGGGATATTAGCAGATACAAACAATGTTTTACTTGCAAACAATCCTTTGAGATTTAAAAAAATAAGGCAGGCAATTAATTATAGTATCGATCGTAAAAAGATGATGCTGTACCTGAGAAATTCAATAGGAACTGCAGCTAATAGCGGCTTTGTACCCAAAGGGCTTCCTTCTTTTAATGATAGGCTGGTAAAAGGCTATGAATACGACCCGGTAAAAGCAAAGATGCTACTGAAAGAAGCAGGTTATGAAAAGATGCGTAGTCCTGTAATTAAATTGCTGACCATTCCAAACTATGCAAACCTTGCAACTTATATTGCTAACGAACTAAAACAAAATGGCATTAATGTACAGGTGGAAGCGATTCAAAAAAGCCTGTTGCTTGAGCAAACAAGTAAATCGCAGGCGCTTTTTTTCAGGGGAAGCTGGATAGCAGATTATCCTGATGCAGAAAATTACTTAAGCGTTTTTTATGGAAAAAATCCTGCACCTCCAAATTATACCCGGTACAAAAATCCGGCGTTTGATATTTTATACGAAAAAGCTTTGCAGGAAAATAATGATTCAAGTCGGTATGTTTATTACAGGCAAATGGACAGGATCATTGTAGATGATGCACCAGTTGTTCCGCTTTGGTACGATATGGCGCTGCATCTTGTTCACACCAATATCCAGGGATTCAAACCAAATGCATTGAATATGCTCGAACTGAGAAGGGTAAAGAAGGATTAATTATCAATGCTTCTTTAATTTGCTTTTAAATACTTTTTGAAATTTTTCCAGCTTGGGTCTTACAACGAACTGGCAATAGGGTGCATTGCCATTCTGGTTGAAATAATCCTGGTGATAGTCTTCGGCTTTGTAAAATGTACTCAATGGTTCAAACGTAGTTACAATAGGTCTTGCAAAAGCACCAGACTTATCTAATGCTTCTTTATATTTTTCTGCCTTGGCTTTTTGTTCGGGATTATGATAAAAGATAACACTGCGATATTGTGTACCCACATCATTTCCCTGCCGGTTTAGTGTAGTTGGGTCATGTGTTTGCCAGAATATTTCCAGTAACTCGTCAAAGCTTATTTTATGGGGATCATAAACTATATTCAGGCATTCTGCATGACCGGTAGTTCCGGTACAAACATCTTTATAGGTAGGGTCTGCAACATCGCCTCCCATGTAACCGCTTTCAACACTGATCACGCCTTCCACCTGCTGAAAAATAGCTTCTGTACACCAGAAGCATCCATTACCAAAGCTTGCAGTATCTGTAACATTAGTTTCCATAATATTTTTATTAGAATTTGCTAAAGAAATAAAACCAAGCCCCGTTAGCAATAATGAAATGAATATCTTTTTTCGCATTGTATCAAAAGGAATATTTACGTAACAAAAATAAAACCGGATTGTATGATCCGGTAAAAGTCCCTCAATTTTAATTTTTAGTTTTTTTTGGTGCCGGTTTTACATCCTGGCCAGTGTTGAGTTTTGACTCGTTAAGCGGAGTAGGGACGGGCGGTTTACCTTCGGGTGTAACCTGGTCATACAGTTTGCTCAGGTAAGACCATTTGCCATTTACCCATTTAAAGGCTTCATAATCACCATCGCCCACAAGCGTAAATTTTTTATTAGGCTCATTGGATTGTGAAATAAGATGCTCCATTACGATCATATTCAGATCCTCGTCCCACGTAAGGCGGGGGCTGGCATCCTTCTTGTATTCCATTACATAACGGGCAATGCTGTTTGTGAAACCTGGCTTATTGATATTAAATAATCTCCCGCCAAATTTGGGCTCACCGTTAATGATATCGAGGATCTCGATAATTTTTTTTGTACTGCGGATATTGTTTTCATCAAAACCTAATAACGTGTAATAGTTATGATTTAAATATTTTGTTTGGATGATCTTGTAGTAAACAGCACCCATCCATCCCATGTTATTTGCGATAGTGTCTGCTTGTTTTATAGTAATATCAGATTTGTCGATCAGTGGAATTAATTTTAATGAACCATCCTTTGTTCGCATTTGTATGGCACCATGCTGGCGAATTACATTTTCATTGATTACCATCTGCCAGCTGTAGATCCTGAAACTGCTGTCTGGTGCATACAATTTTGAAATAGTATTCAGTGAATCAAAAGGATAAGAAAATGAATGATTTATTTTCAAAGCTCTAACAAATGTTTTGGTAAAAAGGCTATCTGCCAAAAGCCTGTCAGAAGGATTTATTCCCTGTATTATTTTTTCAGCATAAACCTTTAGTGAATCTTCCTTACGGCCAAGTGCTTGCGCTTCCGTTGCATTCATGCGTTGCGCAAATAGCTGAGTAGAAATTGTAATAAGTAAAAGAATTGCTGTGAGGATCTTCATTTTATTTGAAAAATGTAATTTTAATTCTTTAAAAATACAGCTAACAACCGGCTGCGCAAAAGAACTAGATTGACGCAGGTGAAATTTAACTAAAGCTTATAACCAGCGGCTTCAATAATTTCTTTAGTCATGATTTCCCAGCTATATTTTTTCTTTTCATTTAAAAGACCTGGCAAAAAATACCCTTTTTGCTTTGTGAAAAACTCATGTATGGTTTTGCTGAGTGAAATGGCGTCGGGTTCTGTTACAAGCCCTGCCACATTGTGTGGTACCATATCCGGAAGGCCGCCTACATTGGTCACGATCATCGGCACTTCAAAATGATAGGCGAGGGGACTTACGCCACTTTGTGTTGCATGGCGATAGGGTTGTACTACCACATCAGCTGCACATAGATAATATTTTATTTAACTGTCTGCAATAAACCCCGTCCGTTCTATCACAAGGTCTTCTATCTTATTTTTTTTTATTTGTTGTTTGTAAGCTTCGGCATTGTCATAATATTCGCCTGCTATTAAAAGTTTTATTTTGATTCCTGGATCATCGTCTTTCAAAACTTTCATAGCATCAAGTAAAATATCCAGTCCTTTATATTTTCTTATAAAACCAAAAAATAATAAAAGCTGTTGATTCTCATCTAAACCAAGATG
>JBDSEE010000129.1:0-13206 GCA_039920245.1 Ferruginibacter sp. | reverse complement strand
AAACTAATAACTACCCGGCAATTTGCCAGCGGGGTAACGGAACTGAATTACGCAGTGGACAGGCAAAGCTCAATAGAACCTAAAGTATAATTAATTTAATGCATTACCATAACTGGTACAGCACATACCCTTTAAGCTGGTAATTAGATAAGGCTGTTTGCGCCGTAACGGCTACTTTCATAACAGGCAATAGTGCTTCCTTTTTAATATCCAAAAAAGCCATCGCCTGCCCGCAGGCAATAAAGCGTGTGCCCAGTGCTTCAAGTTTACTTATAAGTTTAAGATTGGGATTATCTGTTTTATATTTTTCTTTATACACATCATTTTTTGTAAATGCATATAAGGCACCAGCATGTATCACTAGAACCGGGAATATTTTTTTTAACGGCACACCCGAGGCAACATGAAGGTTTATTTTGCGGGCCACTTCGGTAAGCCCGTAGTTGATCTCTTTAGCAACAGAATCGGGATTGCTGCTGGTAAGTTCAAACAAAAGCTTATAATCCATTTTGGGGTCGGGTATCTCGGTCGGGTCTTTTACTGTTATCACCCCTGAATTTTCGCCACCGTTGATGGCTGGGTATGTAGTTACAGCTTTTAAGCTTTCCCATTTTGTTTTATCCTTAAACTCTTTATCAGTCTTTGTTGAGTCGCCTTTTACCAGTGCATAGTATGTACTATCTCTTTGTACTTTAAGGGCATGCAGGGTACTGTCTTTTTTCATTTTAAGCGAAGCCAGGGAGCTATCAATATTATAGGGCTGAGAAAAGCCGGCAATACTAAGCATACAAATAAAAACGAGGGTTGATAATTGTCTCATAAAAATAGTTTCAGCAGTAAGATATATTTTTATTTAAACATTCATAAAAAAAATATACTGCTCAGTACCCCGCTATCCTAAGAGTTCCTAAGGCTCTACTATGTTTATTTATTAAGCAGCGCTCGTGACTATAATGGTGTAAACGGATAATTTCCTATTGAGCATTTGTCTGTGGTCTATTGTTTTTGTAAGCATTAAATTATTATAAAAGCAGTTAGTTGTTATTCATCTTTTGATTAAAAAATTCCAGCCTAATCCTATAGCAATCGGATCGGGCCTTTATAGATAATACAAAGACAGCGTGCGGAAGCCTAAGGATGGCAGGGTAGAAGCCGCTGTCTGTCTCGGTTACTGGTACAAATATTAAAACCTTACCTATGTAGAAACCGCTGAGTGGTCCGCCTGTCGGAAGGTTAGGCTCAGGCAAGCAGTGTTTCAACCTTTATAATGTTCAAGCATACTAAACGTTGGCAAAGTCTATAAACGTTGCGTACTTCACAACTAATTTTCCCGCCATGGCATTGTTTTAGATGTATATAGCTGAAACAAATATTAAAACAAATGAAAAAACTTATCAGCATTGCCATTATTGCGGGCTTACTTGCACCAGCTATTTCTGTAGCACAAAGCACCGTTGATAAAGCTGCTCATGGCGTAAAAAAAGGAACCACCAAAGCATGGCAGGGAACAAAAAAAGGTGCTTCCAAAGCCTGGCATGGTACAAAAAAAGGGGCGAAAAAAGCAGGTAATGAAACCGCAGAACAGGCAACTACTGTAAAAGCAAAAGTAACTGACAAGAAATCATCAGAATGGGTAGGGCCAGAGGGGCAGACGATTTATGTAGATGATGGCAGTAGGTACTACTGGATAAATGGGCATGGTAAAAGAATCTTTGTGAGCCAGGCGGCATTAAAAGCGAGGCAAAAAAATTAATGTCATTGCAGCCTATATGGTTGGGCGATATTTTAATTAAAACATCAAAGCCTGTCGCAAACTTTGCGGCAGGCTTTTTAATGATTATTTGCCGGGTATTTTTTGGTCATTGTTGGAAGCCTTATGAGAACTATTGCCTTATATTGTTTGGTTAATCAATTAAAAAGTAATTAAATAATTATTCCCGATCGTGAGAAAATTTTTAAAAAAATTACTGGGCCCATTATTAGAGAGACTTGCATCGAGTGCTTCATCACCGGTAAAAAAAAATGTGTTTGCCTCCCTAACTAAATTACTACATCATATAAAAACAAAACCTGGAAAAAGAGGTCTGTTACTGGAGGTTGATTTCTCAAAAGAAAAATTTATCATTTTTAGCGATCATCATAAAGGCAATAAAGATTACGGTGATGACTTTGCCAGTAATGAACCCAACTACCTGGCAGCTCTTGATTTTTATCATCAACAAAATTATTCATACATAAACCTGGGAGATGCTGAAGAAATGTGGAAATATTCGCCACAGCAGGTTATGGAAAAAAATGCAGCTCCCTTCCTGGCCGAAGCCAGGTTTCATGATGCCTGTAAATATTTTAAAACATTTGGCAACCATGACCTGATCTGGAAAAATAAACTGGATGTAGATATTTGGTTTAAAGATATTTTTAAATTACCACTACCCGTATGGGAAGGAATTTTATTGCAAACAAAAATTGGCGAAAAAACACTATCGTTTTTTTTAACCCATGGGCACCAGGGTGATAAAATGAGCGATAACAATGGCCTGAGTACCTGGCTTGTCTCGCACCTTTGGCGGCCACTGCAAAGGTATTTGCGCATTAATGTAAATACTCCCGCAACAGATTATGCATTGAGGGGCAAACATAACATCCTGATGTATGAATGGAGTAGCCGAAGGGAAAATTTATTACTCATAACAGGGCATACTCATAAACCTGTTTTTGCTTCAGGACTTTATAGCGATCATCCCAGTAATTTAATACCTGGAAGCAATATCATCCCTCAACAAAAAACAAAACATATTATACCTTCTTATTTCAATAGTGGCTGCTGCTGCTATAATGATGGCGATATCACAGGCATTGAAATAGGCGATAATAAAATCAGCCTGGTAAAATGGCATTGGGAAAACAATGTATCTAAAAGAACAGTCCTTGAAGAAAAATTGCTTGAAGAACTTTTTGATGATTTAGTCAAATAAAGATTCAATTGCTTCATCCTTACAGTTTCCAGCGGATTTCTCCTGGTATTTAGAGTTCTTGATTTTTGCGTTGTTCCTATGCCAGTTATTTTAATTTTTTTCAACCAGGTTGGCCCTTACATTTATTACTTTCCTGGATGTTGTTCTGCGTATCAAGTGATGTTTTGTTCAACATTCTATAACTTTAATTTTAAATAGATCCGTAATTTACCCTCAGTTAAAATCAAATAAGCATTATCAACTTATTGCCCGGGCAACTGATTAGCCGGGCGAAAACAATTTCAGAAAAATGGAAATTCATCACGCTCATCATCCTACGCATAAAAAAAATTGGAAGGAATATTTGCTTGAATTCTTTATGTTATTTTTTGCTGTTTTCCTTGGCTTTGTTTCAGAAAATGTCCGGGAGCACCAGGTGGAGAAAAGCAGGGAAAAAGAATATATAGCCTCTCTTTTATCAGATCTCAGGTATGATACGCTGCAATACGGATTAACAATCGGTCGCCTGCAAAAGAAAATACCATACTACGATTCGCTTTTGTTGTTCTTAAAAAAGCCTTCTATTTATAGGAACAAATTACCCTTTAGAATTTACACACAAACCGCTACCGAGCAATTTTATTCACCCTCCAGACAAACTATAGAACAATTAAAGAATTCAGGAAATTTCCGCCTGATCCAAAATAAAAAATGCCTCGATAGTATTTTCAACTACGATAGTAAAATTAGCGGGGGCTATAAAAACCAAACTGAATATGTTGTAAGTTTTAATAAGCGCTCACAAAATAGTCTTGAAAAGGTATTTGATTTCTCTAATTTGAATAACCTTTTAAATGATTTAAATCAAAATTTATATTCAAGACCCGATACTCTTTATAACCTTAAATTGATTTCTGAAAACCAAGATCTTATACAAGAGGTGTATAATGTGCATGTAAGCACTAAAGGGACCGAAATTCTGTATGTAGGTGTAATACGAAGCGCTAAACTTTTAGCCACAAACCTGATAAAGTTTTTAAATAAAGAATATCATTTAGAATAGAGTTAAAGTATGTGAGATTGACCCTAAGTCATATTCTTAACTGCAAACGATTTCTTTAGGTTTTTTCTTTTGTACAAGCCTGGCGAGGCATCGATTTTTAACCCATCCTGTCCTTGCGCATTTTGCTCTGTCGTATTACATTATATATAACCAGGCCAATGCCCGCAAACAATATCCCCATCAAAGGGCCGTAGTTACTTCCAATCAAATCGCTACCCATTAAGCCCAGGCAAACGCCGGCACCAATGATGGCCACCTGCGACCAGAAATCGCCCCGGGCCAGGTTGGGATTCATGCCTTTTTCAATAAGGGCAAGCCGCTCCCGGTTCTTTGCGGTGATGTACAGGTAGAAAATTGCTACAATGCTGAGTAATACGAATACGATAACTAACACAAAGAGGATGGGGGAGAGAAAATTGTTTTGCATGACATATATTTAAAGATTAGACAGCCGCATCAGCATTGCAGGTTACAGGAATGAAAATAATATTTTTTTGTAACCGGCGTCTTACAATGCCTGTCTAATTGAACAGGTGACAAAGGAACAAGAGCAATTAACTATCGAAGCAGTTTTGACCGGTGACAACGCCGCCTTTGCCATGCTTGTGAATACCTACAAGGACAGGGCAGTAAACCTTGCCTATAATATTTTGCTTAATACCGAAGATGCGGAAGAAGTGGCACAGGATGCATTTGTAAGGGTTTATAGATCGCTGGGGGACTTTCGGGGTGCGGCACGCTTTTCTACATGGTTGTACCGGGTTGTTGTAAATACGGCGCTGAATAAAAAGAAACTTAAAAAACCCCATTCGGTGGAAATAACGGGCAGCTTGCACGAAACCCTTTCTTCAGCTCCCGATTCCATTTCCCTGTATCAGCTAAGGGCCGAACATAAAAAACATATCAATATTGCCCTACAGGTATTAACAGTAAATGAGCGTTTATGCATTACCTTATATTACCTGGAAGAATTAACGGTGGAGGAGATAAAAGCTATTACGGGCATATCCGCCAGCAATGTAAAAGTGTTGTTGTTCAGGGGAAGGAAAAACCTTTATACCGCACTGCAAAAATATTTAAAAACCGAATTAACGCATTTAATATAAGCTGAATGGAAAAGGATATTCAATTACAAGAACTATTAAAGAGCACTTCCCGGTCGGCAGCAAATGATTTCACAGGCACTGTAATGAAAAAGATAAACGGCCTTGCCGCAAAGCCTGCATATGTACCGCTTGTAAACGGTAAATTTAAAAAGCTATTCTTATACATCTTCGGCACCATCATCGTTTGCATACTGGGTATATGTCTTATCATGGGGATGAATAAAACAGGTACTGGCTGGCTGATACCCGGCAGCGAATTCGTTGCTCATAATTATGATAAGATACTCATCTTCATCATTAGCTTCTGGAGCGTGTTTACTGTAAAAACAATCCTGGAAAAGCGGCACCTACTTAAGCACTAACGGGGCCACTTATTACAGAGCGAATAATTGTTTCAGGTACTTTCAAAGTTACCATTCTTAAATAACGCAAAGCACTTTGCTTGCCTGTAATGCTGGCTTATAGACATTATTTCGAAGAAAATTTTAGTGAAGTATTCTAACTGGAAGTTTTGGGCGGTAAGCACAGCAGCCAAGGACTAAGCTGTTTGGTGAAAACACCAACATCGGCAACAATACTGCAAAATAAAATTACAGGGCCACAGGCTTATAACAAAGAAAACACCTTCTCTTCTGTGAGGGGTTTTTCAATGTAGTCTACCACATTATTATTTTCTACCGCCCTTAGTTTATCATTGTTGTCGATAGAGGAGGAAAGCATATATATCTTAAAACGGTTTTTAATTTTTTGATCCAGTTTATCAAAATGGTCCACAAAGTCCCACCCGGACCAGATGGGCATGTTAATATCAAGCAATAATATGCTCATACCATTGTTGCTTTCATTGTGCTCAATGATGTACTCAAATGCTTTAAGGGGGTGAGTGAAGGCAATGATATCTGCATCAATGATTGCATCTTTAATGGCCAAATCACATAGCAGGTTATTAACCGGGTCGTTATCTACTATAATAAAACGTGAGGGTATCATTGTATTAGTGACTTTCAGGAATTAAATTCAATTAGAAATTGTGTGCCTTTATTTACCTCACTGCTCATACTGATTTTTCCACCCATGGACTCTACTTGTGTTTTCACCATGTACAATCCCATTCCTTTTCCTTCGGCCTTGTCGGTATGAAAGCGCTTGTACAATCCAAATACATGCTCCCCCACAGTGGCAAGGTCCAAACCAATTCCGTTATCTTCAAAGTGCAAAACAATTTTGCCGTTTATCTTTCGGCTGGTAATTTTTATTATCGGTGGCACATCAGGTTGCCTGTATTTTAAACTATTGGAAATGAGGTTAAAGAAAATACTGTGCAGGTAACTTTTGATAGTGACGATTTCTTCAGCTTCGGTAAAATTCCACAAAATCACGGCTTTCTCATTTTCGATCATTTTTTCAATGCTCAATTGAATATCTGCAGCAAACTTTGCAAAATTTATCAACTGCTTACTTTCGTCAACCTTCTGCCTTATTTTCAAAATATCATTGAGGTCCCTGATCACTTCATCCAGTTTAGTAACTGAATTGGAGAGGCCGGCTCCTATCTGGTTTCTTAGTTCATTTGGAAGTCCGGTTTGCTGAAGCCTGGAAGAAAGGCCAATAATATTTGCTACCGGGGCACGCAGGTTGTGAGAAATAATATAGGTAAATTGTTCCAGGTCTTTATTGCGCTGAATTAGGTCAGCTGTCATTTTTTCCTTTTGTTCGTTTTGGAACAACAGCTCCTCGTTTGCGATAATCAATTCTGCGGCACGCTTTTCTTTCTCCTGGTTTTGAAATACGAGCTCTTTATTAGCGATCACTAATTCTGCATCCCTTTTTTCTCTCTCCGCATCTTGAAAAACGAGTTCTTTGTTAGCAATGATTAGTTCGGCAGCACGCTTTTCTTTTTCTTCATTTTGAAAGATGAGCTCTTTATTAGCGACCTGCTGAATGGCATCGGTGAGATCACTGATAACTACTAATTCAGCGGCACGCTTTTCCCTTTCTTCATTTTGAAAGACGAGCTCCTTATTAGCGATCACTAATTCAGCGGCACGCTTTTCCTTTTCTTCATTTTGAAAGATGAGCTCCTTATTAGCGATCACTAATTCAGCGGCACGTTTTTCCTTTTCTTCATTTTGAAAGATGAGCTCCTTATTAGCAATCGCTAATTCTTCTGCACGCTTTTCCTTTTCTTCATTTTGAAATATGAGCTCCTTATTTGCGATCGCTAATTCTTCTGCACGTTTCTCTTTTTCCGCATCTTGAAAAACGAGTTCTTTGTTAGCAATGATCAGTTCCGCGGCACGCTTTTCTTTTTCTTCATTTTGAAATATGAGCTCTTTATTGGCGATTACTAATTCTTCTGCCCTTTTTTCTTTTTCTTCATTTTGAAAGATGAGTTCTTTATTAGCGATCGCTAATTCTTCTGCACGTTTCTCTTTTTCGGCATTTTGAAACAGCAATTCTTTGTTTGCAATGGCTAATTCTGCGGCACGTTGTTTTTTTTCTTCCTTTTGAAATGCAAGTTCTTTGGCAACATTGATTAACTCATCCGATTTACTAATGCTATCCATAATTCAGGTTTAAAATAAAGGTAATATTTAAAAACTGCTATATCAATTAATATTAAAAAAGTTCAACAAACGAGGGCTTCCCCTTTTATGCTAAGAGGTCTGAAGGATCTCTAAGGCCGTTGTTGGTATCGAATATTAAAAGTTATCCTAAGTAGCACGCCACTGAATCGTTGTCCCCAACCAGCAGCGTATCATCATTTGTATTGTTCCAGGATTTTGAAATTATCTATTGGGTTTTTAATTTCCTATAGCGCCAGGATCTTGTGCTATTTAGCGGCGTCGTGGTTTTATAATAGCCTTAAATTTTCCATTTGTTGGTCGGCAAATAATAACTATGACAGGGGGTTATAACTTCAATAAAGCATAATAAAATATACAGTAAACATGTCCTTCTTCAAAAGTCAGGATAAGTTGTCTATGAGTATACGTAGAACAAAATCCGGAATCCAAAAAATTAATTTACTTTTCATTTACAAAACTTTTAAAAATATATGAAACTAGTTGCTCTATCATTATTGCTGTGCATAGCTACTTCTGCTTTTTCCCAGGTAAATAAACGCACACTTAGCCCCGGAGATATTTATCGTTTGCAAACATTGAGTGATGCAAATATTTCCCCTGACGGGAAATGGATAGCTTATACTGTAAGCTCGGTAGACTCTGCAAAGGATAAGCGAAACGCTGATGTATGGATGGTGAGCTGGGATGGTAAAGAAACCGTGCAGTTAACCAATAGTGCTGATGGAGAAAGCAGCCCAAGATGGAGCCCCGATGGAAAATATATTTCTTTTATTTCATCACGACAGGGAACTTCATCGCAAGTTTGGCTGTTGGACCGTAGGGGTGGCGAAGGAAAAAAACTGACTGATGTAAAAGGCGATCTGGGCAGCTATAGCTGGAGCCCGGATAGTAAAAAACTTTTATTGGTTATGAATGATGCTAAGGACACAGCTAAAAACAAACCTCCTAAACCATACATCATAAACAGGTACCATTTTAAGCAGGATGTCACCGGGTATCGTTATGATACGGGCAGAAACCATTTGCATCTTTTTGATATTGCAACAAAAAAAACAGAGCAGTTAACAGATGGAATTTATAATGAAGGTGATGCTAAATGGAGCCCTGATGGTTTAAAGATTGCATTTGTAAGCAATCGTACTGAAGAGCCTGACAGAAATGAAAACAGTGATATATGGATAATAGATGCAAAAAAAGGTGCTACGCCAAAAAGACTTACGGTATGGAGCGGGGGCGATAACTCACCACAATGGAGCCCCGACGGTAATTGGATAACATATACAAGAACGAACTCAGATGTTGCTTATGAAATGTACGATCAGACAGGTGTTTGCATTATTAACAGTAATGGTGGTGAACCTGTTGTAATATCAAAAAATGTAGATCTTCCTGTATCAAACCCAAGATGGACTCTCGATGGCAAAGCTGTTGCTGCATTGATTGCTGATGACAGGCAACGTTATATCGTATTGTTTGATGTTGCAACCAGAACAATGAAAAAAATTGCTGGTGGAGATAGAAGTTTTTCATCAATAGAACAGGGAGTGAATGGTAACTGGATAACGGTTATGAGCGATCCGCAAACCCCAAATGAGCTGTATGCACTGGAAGGAAATAAAGAGCGGAGACTTACTATAATACAAAATAAATTTACAGATTCCCTTCAGTTTGCAGCAGTTGAAAAATTTTCTTCAAAAAGTAAAGATGGTGAAACTATTTCCGGGCTTATTTATTATCCGCCTAACATGCCAAAGAAAAATCTCCCATTGATTTTATATATACACGGCGGCCCCACTTCGCAAGATGAATTAAGTTTTGATCTTACACGCCAAATGCTTGCTGCACATGGTTATGCAGTGGCTGCTGTAAACTATAGGGGAAGCATGGGAAGAGGAATTAAATTCTCTAACATAATTTCTGCTGACTGGGGAAATAAAGAAGTGCTGGACATTATAGGTGCAACAGATTATCTAATTGAAAAGGGTATTGCAGACCCTGAGAGACTGGGCATTGCAGGCTGGAGTTATGGCGGTATTTTAACGGATTATACAATTGCCAGTGATACACGCTTTAAAGCAGCAAGCAGCGGGGCAGGGGTTGCAAACCCACTATCGTTGTATGGGGTAGATCAATATATCAACCAATATAACAATGAACTGGGTGAGCCCTGGAAAGGAAATAACATTGATAAATATTTAAAACTCTCTTATCCTTTTCTTCATGCTGACAGGATAAAAACACCAACCCAGTTTATGGTAGGAGAAAAAGATTTTAATGTTCCCGCTGCAGGAAGTGAGCAAATGTACCAGGCACTTCGTTCGCTAAATATTCCAACAGAGTTATTAATATATCCTGGGCAATTCCATGGTTTTACCCAACCCAGTTTTATTAAAGACAGGTTTGAACGTTACTATGATTGGTTTGATAAATATTTAAAGAAATAAAAAATATTTGTAATGCAGATAATGTCTGCGTCTTTTGAAATTATTGACTGGACTTCAATTGAGAAAGTAAATCGTACCGGATTCAGGTTTTTGCCCTTGTTTATGGCATTTTAAAATCTAACTTATGTAGCATGGCGCTGACTAACCTGCGCCGATAGCGAATCCAAATTGCATAATAAATATCCAGAAAAATTATACACTGGGCGAATGTTCGTATGCCATTAACCAAACCGTAATTTGTGATTATAATACTTTTGACTATGAGCTTCTGAAAATTGATCATTTTGTATCATTAATTCCGGATAATCTGATAGCTAACGGATCTGGCCATAATATGAGGCAACAAGACACCCTTTGAAAGACTTGCGCCATAAGAATAATTTTCTTAAAAGCGGTTAGATCATTGGAATGTCAATTTATTTATTATTTTTAAATACGAATGGCTTATATATAAATAAGCTTCGTACCAAAGTAAAACTAGCTTTATGAAAATTAAATCCCTTTTAATTATTGTAGCTTCATCTTTAATGTTTGCAGGGTGTAGCAAATCTGACACTGTTACACAACCAATTGTTCCTAATCCTACAGCACCTGTACTTGCAGGCACTACAATAGTTACGGCTATTGCAACTATCTCAGCAACCAGTGGGGGAAATGTAAGCGCAGACGGAGGCGCTAATGTAACAGCACGTGGTGTTTGTTGGAAAACAAGTTCAAATCCTACAACAGCAAATGCTAAAACAAATGATGCAACAGGAACCGGAGTTTTCACGAGTAATATAACAGGTCTCGCACCAAATACTTTGTATTATGTAAGGGCCTATGCAACAAACAGTGTAGGTACTACTTATGCGAATGAGGTAAGCTTTAGAACAACAATACTTATCTCAATACCCACGGTAACTACTACTTTTACTGTTACTGGTATAACACCCTCTAGCGGTGTAAGTGGTGGTTCTATCATATCTGATGGCGGCGCAACAGTAGCAGTACGTGGCGTTTGCTGGAGTGTATCTCCAAACCCAACAACAGCAAATGCAAAGACTACAGATGGTACAGGAGTAGCTAGTTTTACAAGCAATATCACCGGCCTTAATGAATCTACCGTTTACTTTTTAAGAGCTTACGCTACCAATTCAGTTGGAACAGCTTATGGACCGGAGATTAGTTTTACAACACCTGAAAACGTTACTGTCTATTTTGGAGGAAGTAATAATAAGTTTTATGCAATTAATGCATTTAATGGTCAGCTTAAGTGGCAATATTCTGGAACAGCTGGTTTTAGTTATGCAGGACCTTGTTTAGCCAACGGGAAAATATATGCTGGTAGTATTGACAATTATTTATATTGTTTTGATACAGCCAGCGGTAATATAAACTGGCGTTTTTTTGCAGGCAATAATGGTATCGAATCTGATCCATCCGTTATAAATGGAACAGTTTATTTTGGTAGTAATGATCACTATTTGTATGCTATTGATGCCAATACAGGCATTTTGCAATGGAGGTTTTTAACAGGCGCAAATGTTAGTTCTAGTCCTGTGGTAAACAATGGGATAGTGTTTTTTGGTAGTTCGGATAGTAAAATTTATGCATTGAATAATGCAACAGGTCAGCTAATGTGGTCTTACCAGACAGGTGCAATGATAAACCAAAGTGGCCCTGCATTAGCAAATGGAATTTTATACGTAGGTAGCAGAGACGGGTATTTATATGCACTCAATCAAAATAATGGTTCCCTTGCCTGGCGCTATTCTGTAAATAATATTTCCTTGGAACACAGCAGCCCGACAGTGGTAAATAATATAGTTTATATAGCCGGAGGGCATGATGTGATAATGGGCACTTCTGCCAAAGGAAGTATTTATGCAGTTAATGCAACAACAGGACAGCTTGTATGGGAAAAATTTCAAAATACCGGGTTTGATGCTAGTCCAACAATAGCTGATGGGAAATTATTCATTACGACAGAGTTAGGAGTTCTTTTATCACTTGATGCAAATACCGGGATACAAAACTGGACAAAGACAATTCTTTCCAACGGCGCAAGCCCTGCTATCAAGAGTGGCATTGTATATGTTGGTGGCGGAGGAACCGGATATTTTTATGCATTTGATGCAGCAAGTGGGATTGAAAAATGGCGTTTTAACATATCCGGTAGTCTTTTGGTTTCGGGCCCATGTATCGTTACATCAGGATCAGTAAATTATTCAGGTGAGTCTGGTATGCAACAATAATATCAAATAAACTTTAAGGCTTGAAACTCATTTATCCTAAAAGTTCTGAATGGCTTGACTTTGACTGGAAGTTTTTGTTAAAAAAGCAAGAATGAACAAATGACATAAATAATCCGTTTACTGCTGAAACAAGAATATGACCGTATGCTGGTAAAATATTTTCAATTCATTACCCCGATTATAAAATCATTATTGACTTTGAGGATTGTGGGCCCTTATTGGTACGCATGGTAGCTTTTATAAGAGCTTTAATTACTGCGTATAAAAATATATTTCTGCTCGGGAATTACGGGCAATCTCCCATGGGTTTTTGCCTGCATTTAATGGCCTTTTTTTTCCCATATTTTTCAGTTCTTTTATTCTTTCGGGATCAATAAGCCTGCTTGATAAATATCTCCTTACTATAACTGCCCTTTCCATTGCCAGCCTTTCACATAAGCTTTCTACGCCTTCGGTTTTATAAGCATGGCCTTCTATTGAAATTAAGATACTGTTATCTTTTCTTAAAATGCGGATGATGCTATCCATCACTTTATAAGTATTCATATAGAGAGACGACTGGCCAGGCTCAAAAGGAATAATGATAGCATTTTTATTTGGGCAGCCATTTAATTCGGGGTAACCATACAGAAATACACAACTGTCTTCGCTGTCTGGTATTCCATCTGCATCAGCATCAGGTTTAGTTGTTGTTGGGGCAGGAATTGGGTATTTAAGTATGATTTCTGCCGTGCAGTTAAATGTCATCGGTTCCTTTACTGCCTGAGGAAGTCTTGAACGCCGGCTACCCATAGCATCCAGGCTTACAAGACGG
>JBDSEE010000128.1:0-13043 GCA_039920245.1 Ferruginibacter sp. | reverse complement strand
CTCTGACAGCGTTTGTTATATTAGTGTTATTAGCCCATTGGATACCCGTGCTTTGGTCGGCAGTAGCTGCAATTAAGCCATGTTGACCATTGTCGTAAACATAAAACACAATGCCACCGCCGTAGCTTTCGCCAATGTAATGAACAGTTGCAGAGCTTATCCATGTAGGCGCTGTTCCTGCTCCAGTGGATTGCAATACCTGGCCAGCCTGCCCCTCGCTGCCATTAATTTTTAAGGCGCCTGTTTGGGTGTTCATACAAAATTTCCATCCTGTTGCAAGCCCGTAAAAGCCCACATAATTGTTATCCTCAATTCCTATAAAGGACTGTAGTGCCGTATTATCTGTCTTATTTAGCCAAATGCCTGCAGTAGTGCCCAGGTCACCACCACTCCTTATCCTCATACGTTTGTTTACATCTAATAAATAACCCGGGTTAGTATTTCCAATACCTACATTACCACTGTTGTTAATAACAAATGCATTCCCTGCGCTGGAATTATAAATTCCAAATAGTGCATCATTAGCAGTATTTATACCTACACCCAACTGCCACGTGGCCGTAGTGTTATTAATCCTAAGCCCTGGCGTAGTTGCACCACTATTTTTTATTTCCAAAAGATTTCCTGGCGTAGTAGTTCCAATGCCCATATAACCCGCATTATCAATAACCATTCTGGTAAGGTTACCATTATTCCGAAATTGAAATCCATTTGGAGTACCTGGAGTATTATACATGATAACTCCATTTGCTGAACTGGCAGGCACCCCAAATAATATAGCAGTTTCGTTTACAGCAGGGCTTAATAAATTTAAGTAAGTATTGGTATTACTTTCTACAGCAAGAGCAGTTGAGAAGAACGGCGTAGCTCCAGATGCCCCATTAAATACATGAAATTTAGATAATGGTGTGGCAGTACCAACGCCTACATTTTGTGCAATACTATTCTGCGAAAAGAAAATAGTAGCATGGGCAATTACAACCAGGAAGATTTTCATGAAGTGTTTATTTAGATTAGTAATTTTTGAATAAGGCTTTTAATTAGCAATTAGTTTTTAGTGGTTTCTTTATTTATCCATTTAAAATCACCCTTGGTAGCAAAAAAATGGTTACATCTGCTACTTATGCAATTTTTTTATATAAAGACCATCTGCGGCGGCTGATCATTAATGTTTCGCCGTTGTATAAAAGCAAATAAGGTTTTTGGGAAGTATATAACCATTCTATATATTGCCTGTTTACCAAATGGGTTTTATGCGTTCGCCAAAAAATATCAGCAGGCAATCTCTCTTCAAACCAATGCAATACTTTTGGTACGGTTAAGGGGAAGCTGTTATCGGCAAAATATATTTTACAATAATTGCTCATGCCTTGTATGCGGATGATGTTATGGGTATTACAAAACCGCAATCCTTTATTAGTAGAAATGATAATTGTTTCCATTATTTATTTATTAATTTTTGAACTAGGGCTTTTAATTCATCTATTTGCTTTTGCTGTTGTTTAATCCCTTCTACCAACAGGGGTACCACCTTAGCATAATCGACCGACTTGTATCCTTGATTGTCAGTTTGTACTGCCTGTGGTAATACTTTTTCTACATCCTGTGCAATTAGACCCACCTGTAATTTGGTATCGAAATGTTTTGAAGGAAATTCATCAGTTCTCATTAAATATTCTACTCCATTGATTGCCATTATTTTTTCTAAAGGTTTTTGCAACCTGGTAATTTGTTTTTTATACCTGGCATCAGAAGGATAGTTAGTACCATTAACTGTTAATATTCCTGTGCTATTACTCAGGTACATGCGTTCAGTAAATATGCCTCCATTATAATAACCAAAACTTATTTTAGCCCCGGAGCCATCCGTATAAATTTGTAATTGGCTAGGTTCTACACCAAGTCCATAATAGTTATTGAGGCCACCATCATACAAGCTTATTTTTCTACCCGTTGCATTTGCAAAAGCAAGAGGTGCATTGGGCGCATTATTGCCAATACCAGTGTTGCCATTTTTTAATATCACCATAGCGTTCGATTGGACTGAACCACCAACACCATTTCCAACAATTAATAAAGGCTCCGTAGGTATCCAATTATTGGTGGGAGATGTTACAATTGGATCATTCTGAACACCCAGGGAAGTGGACTTATATGAATTAGCAATTACCAGTGTCCCAATTGCTACACTTCCAATTGAAGTTGCTGTTGGATAATTTCCTAAAGCAGTTGATGCTCCGCCTGAGGCAATCCCATTACTTCCCATGGCAGTTGAATAATCGCCGAGGGCCTGACAAAACGCACCTGCTGCAATAGAGCTATGTCCTGCAGCGAGACTATTCCATCCTAAAACTGTAGAAGCTGTACCTGTTGCAGTAGTATTCCATCCCATTGCTGTTGAAAAACCTGTGGCTGCTGTTGTACCCTGCCCTGATGAAAAGGAAGCTCCACCCTTACTCATAGTTTTAAATCCAGTTGAGAATGAATAAATGCCGATTGAGTCTTTATTCCATTGTGCACCATCAACGGCACCAACCCTAAAAGCAGCTTTATCTGCATACCACATCATTCGCCTGCCCTGCCATTCTACTGGTGGATTTCCATTTCCAGTTACGTAACTTGTTGCAGAAAAAACTACACTACTGTCTGTAACTTGTAATTCTCCTTCTACTTTTTCATTTCCTTTGATATGCAATAATGAAGTAGGGTTTATTGTACCAATGCCCACATTGCCACTTCTCAACACTGTCATTGCATTGCCAGGAAAAAATCCATAACCATTCCCAACTTGAAAAATTCTATCAGTTGAATTTATATTTAAAGGATCAGGATTATCTGTAGCATCATTTAAAGATCCGATGCTTAAAGATCCAAAGGCTTTTGCGGTTGTCTGATTTCCGAGGGCAACTGATGTAGCACCGCTTGCAGTAGTATAAAATCCCAAAGCAGTAGAATAACCCTGGCTTGCAATAGTACCCAAGCCACTGGCAAAAGAATAAGTGCCAATATTGCCTTTGTCCCATTGTGTACCATCCACCCCTCCTGCCCGGAATGCCGCTTTGCCGGGATACCACAAAAGTCTTGTTCCAGCTCCCTGGACAGCAGGTGCGAAAGTAGTAGCACCGGAAGCTACTGCCGGTCCTGTAAAAACGACACCACTATCTGCTACATGCAACCTTCCTACTGGCGCATTAGTCCCCATTCCAGTATTACCATTTTTTAAAATAACCATTGCATTGCTCCTGGTTGTATTATCTACACCATTGCCTACAATGAATAAAGGCGATGTGTTTGCGGGAACTGTTTCACCTGTAGCAAGTAATGAATCATTAAACATTCCGATTACTGTGGAAGCATAACCTTTGGCTCTCGTATTTTCTCCCATAGCTGTAGAAGCAAGCCCACTAGCTATTGCAGACAAACCAATGGCAGTGGAATAATCGCCACTGGTAATGGTATTGGAACCCATAGCCGTTGAAAAACTTCCACTGGCACTTGTATAGTATCCCAATGCAGTAGCATAACCACCATTTGCCTTCGTATTATTTCCTAAAGTGGTAGAATATCCTCCAATAGCACTGCAATTGAAACCCAGGGCAACTGAGCTGAAGCCAAATGCAGTTGTGGAATTTCCCATTGCAATGGAATAATTTCCTGTATTGCCATTGTCCCATTGTGTTCCGTCAACATATCCTGCCCTGAACGCAGCTTTGTATGGATTCCAAAACATTCTTCTTCCAGCACCTTGTAAGGGAGGCAGACCTGTAATGCCTATATCACCTGTAGCAGAAAATAAAACACTACTGTCGGTTACATGCAACCGGGCTTTTGGTGTGTTAGTGCCAATGCCTACATTTTGTGCATGGCTATTATATGAAAAAATAATAGTTACCAGGCTCATTATAATCAGCAAAATTTTCATACCGGAGTTATTTAATTTTTTACTTTATGTATTTTGTAAGGCATTTTTACTTCATTGGTTTTTCATAGTTGGTTTCAATATCATCTACATCAATACAAAATCAAGAGTATGATTTCAGAAAAGCACCAGCCTCACTTCAAATAGTGAAACTTAACAGTGATTTCTTTCATATTGTGTATTTTAAATTTTGAACAACGTTCCGTAACGGAACAGGGGGTTTCTTAAAGGAGTCTATCAAAACTACTTTCAGTGTGGGAGTAAAACAATATAACAAAAGTTAGATGTCGCTATTGAGTAAAGCGACCATGACAAGAAAATTATTAAACATTATTTCATCATGTTTATGGCTTCGGTGCGGTTTTGTACATGGAGTTTTTCGTAAATATTATGAATATGCTGCCGCACTGTTCCTGTACTAATAGAAAGTCTTTCCGCTATTTCTTTATACAAAAATCCTTTGGCCAGTTGTTGCAACACTTCATTTTCACGGGTAGAAAGTATATCTATATTCCCGGTTGTTTCTTTATTTCTCAAACGATTTATGACCTTCCTTGCTATTTGTGTGCTCATAGGAGAACCACCCGAATGTAATTCCAATAGTGATTCAGAAATTTTTGCAAAAGGAGTTTTCTTTAATAAGTAACCGCTTGCACCTGCTTCTAAAGCTTCAAACACTTTTTCATCATCTTCATAAATAGTAAACATAATGAACTGTGTTTTCGGGCATTTGTCTTTTACTTTTTTAATGCATTCAATTCCATTCATGCCGGGCAGGTTGATATCCATAACCACAATATCAGGTTGCCATGCAGGCAACTCGGTAACAGCTTTTTCTGCATCAGCAAAAGTAGCCAGCACTTCAAATCGTTCATCAAAACTGAGCAGGCTTGTTATACCTTCTCTTACTTCTTTTAAATCTTCCACAAGACAAATACTAATTGGGGCCATATACTGTAAAAGTAAAAGTATATAATTGGGTTACAATAGAACAAAGGTTATACCGGCAAAGGCACAGATATTTTCACTATCACTCCATTATTATTTTCTACATCAAATGTTCCGCTAACAGACTCAATTCTTTTCTGCATATTCCGGAGGCCATTACCCGCAACCTCTGTGTTTACTACCATTCCTTTACCATCATCTTTTACAGTAATCTCTAAATTTTTATTGACAGAAAAGTGGATAGCTACTTTCTTTGCCTCGGCATGCTTAATAATATTATGCAGGCATTCTTTGATGGTTAAAAAAACATTTCTTCTCACCTCACCGCTTAAGAAAAAACTCGTAACATTACTAGGCAAATCTGTTTCACATTGCAGATTATTTTCTTCGCAATATTCTACAGCATAAGAGCGGGTATAAAAAAGCAGGTCTTCCAGGGTATCATTTTTTTCATTCATTGCCCAGATAAGCTCATTCATATTTTGTACAAGTCCATTGGCATTTAATACAATTTTTTCTGCATCAGTTTTTGTAACATCACTAAAAGAATTTCGCTTTACTTTTTCGCTGAGAAAGCGAATAGTGGATAGACCAGCGCCCAAATCATCATGCATATCTGCTGCAATTCTCGTTCTTTCTTTTTCAATGGCCATCTTTCGCTGCAAGTCTTCTTCTTCCTTCAGGATTTTTAATGATTGCTGATTTAATATTTGTTTTTGCCTGAAATTCCGGATTAATAGTAAACCTATGAATAGTAAAGAAACCATGCCAACAACAGATGTCCAGAGCATTATGTTTCTTTTTTGCAATACATTGTTTTTTGTTTTTAATTTTTTCCCAACCTCGTTCAGTAATAATTTATTTTGCTCCAATACATTTTTCAATGTATCATTTAAAGCCTCGTATTCCTTTTTTAAATTGAAGGTGCTGTTTACATTTTGCATGGTTACAATATCTCCGGCAAATGGTATATGACTAAGTCCGTTTTTCGGAACAGTACACAAAGCATCCCACCCGCCAAAATATTGCAATACCTGTGGATCGGCAACACGATGAAGCATTTTATCCTTTACAAGATAAACGCTATCACCATTAAATTCTTTCAGTACCGTACCATCATGAGGAATATCAGGAATATGGGACATCATCCCATCTGGTATTTTCCTTACACTGCGGTAGTTGCTATAATTCCTCAGTTCAAAAAAATTTGCCAGGTAAAATTTTGCACCTCCAAAGATCACATACGTTAGGCCTCCGCTTATTTCACAAAGGGTTGTCTGGTCAGGGAAATCCAGGCTTGTTTCGCTGGTTTTTTTCTGAGACAGCAGGGCGGCAATTTCCTGTTCATCAGTATTTTCATTTTCCAGGGCGGGCAACACATTATGCAGCGATTCGTTTTGCTGTTGCAGGTTATTAAGTGTTGAAATTATATTTCCATACAAACCAATAACTTTTTTGCGGTCTTCATTGGATTGAAGAAGAGTGGAAGCAGCAAGATAATTTTCTGCTGCTTTTGCATATTCTCCCATGAACTGGTTTAGTGTTCCACTTTTCATGTAAATCAACCCCAGGTCGATGTTCAATTTATTTTTTTTGGCTATTTCAATGGCCTGGTTGTAGTGCTCAAATGCTTTTTCATTTTGGTTTAATTTAATCTGGTAAGCTGCACTAAAAGCATGATACATAACGATGCCGCCAGGGAAATTGCTCTGTTCACTCATTCCCTTTCCTTTATTTAAATAATAGCTGAAAGAGTCAATGTTTTTATTGATATAACTCCAGCCGGTAGCATAAATATTTTCTATAAAAAGGGAATCCGGATGCTGGCAATAACTGGGTTGTATAAAAAATAACGTGACAGCTGGCAATAGATTTTTTACCAGCTTTTTTGAAAAACAAAATACACGAAGCAGTAGCATGCTTTGAAATTACTTTGAAATTCCGGTTTATATGAAGTTTTTTGTTCATCATAAAACAAATTGTATTGAATTACTTCTGGAAAAAAATTCCACCTGCTGCTTATCTCTTAATGCTCTTATCAGGTCAATCTGTAAGAAAGAGTCTGCCCGAATTAAAATAATCCCTAAAACAATGACTTATAAAATAATTCTTAATAATGGGAAATGTTCACAATGTTCATTTGCATAAAAAAGCCCGTATTAATGGCTTTAAATATTTTATGCAATTGCCGAAAAATTGCAAAATCATCTCTGCAAAATTACACCTTTAGTGAACCACGGAAACCCCTTGCTGCATAGTAGGATTCAGCACCATTATGATAAGTGAACACAGTATTGTAACGACGATCGCAAAAAACTGCTCCGCCAAGTTTCCTTATAACAGGCGGCGTAATTATCCAGCTTGATGTTTTTAAATCGAAATTTCCAAGAGCTTGCAACTCCCTGTATTGTTCTTCCGTTAATATTTCAATGCCCATATCAGATGCCATCTCAACGGTGCTATTTTCTGGTTTATTTTCCTTCCTTGATGCCAACGCCTCATGGTCGTAACAAATACTTCTACGGCCCTTAGGACTCTCGGGTGAACAATCATAAAAAATATATTCGCCGGTTTTTTTATCTACACCAATAACATCGGGTTCACCGCCGGTAGTTTCCATTTCATTAAGCGACCAAAGCTTTTCAATATTAACCTCCATCCCGCTCATGCGGGACTGTACTTTAGCCCATTCAATACCTTTATGGCGATTCATGTTCTTCTCAAAACGGGCTTTCAATATGCCGAATAATTCTTTGCTTTCTTCTGCTGACAACTTTTTTGTATTGCTTTTCATTGTGCTTAATTAAATTATTTATTAGTCAGGAAATTTTCAACTACTTATATACTTGTAATCAATAGAATTTACTAATCATTTAATCCCTTTCCATCAAGAATATCCTTCATAGATTTTTCAATTCTCGACTCCCGGGTTTTGGATTGTTTGGCAGCAGAAAAATAAAGAAGGTATCCTCTTTGTCGGCCCGGTGTTAATGCATCAAATGCCTTTTTCAGGGTCGGCATCTTATTTAATTTCTTTTGAAATTCGTCTGGGATCTTATATTCCGTAGTTTTTTTTAGCTTCACTTTCAAACCCGCTTTTTCTACTTCAATGGCTTCATAGATATAAGCTTTCAGTATAGTTTTCGTCTTCGTTATTTCCTCATTATTAGTAAACCTGACCTGTCGTGCCGCTTGCACATTTTTTGTTTGTTGGATCAGAATATGATGGTCATCATGTAACAATGCACCCTTGAAAAACAACAACGCACAGTATTCCTTAAACAGATGTATTAAAACAACGTTGGCTCCCGGCCCGCTTGTCGTGGTAGAGAAGCTATAACAAGGAACACCCCACTTTAAATCTTCGGTAAGACCACAGTCAAGAACAATCCTTCTTAATTGCTCTATTGCTGCCTGCCAGTTTCCAACATTATTAAAATAAAAATCAACCTTGGGATTCATGCTATTTATTTACTATAATTAAGTCATATGATTTTTTTATCCGCAGGTCTGAAGTACCACGATACCATTGTTAGGATTAGCAATAGCAGCGCCGGGGCAAGAGAACTTATGGGATCGCCGGTTGCAATATGGGAAAATATTGCTCCTGTTGTGACAAAGAAAAAGCCTGCATAAGCCCATTCTTTTAGTAAAGGGAATTTAGGAATGAGCACTGCTATAACCCCCAATATTTTCCATATACCGAGTATTGTTAAAAAATAGACTGGATAGCCCAAATGTATAATCATCTCTACTGCCCCTTGTCCTGCTTTCATTTTAAATAACTGTCCTGCTCCTGTTGATACCATTCCTAATGCAAGCCAGATTGTAGCGATCCAATAAATAATTTTATTTCTTTTTGACATGGAATATTATTTTAGTTTCTCAACGATGTCTTGCAGTCTGTTATGTGCCATATTTATGCCTTGGGCAAAAGGAAGTTGCAGCACCTGGTCCCTGACTGCTACTGATTTGTACACAATATGCATAGTAAGTTTGCTGCTTTCGTTTGTAAGTTTTTCAAAGTCTAAGAATTCAAGTTGTATCCCTAATGCGGTATTCTCCATTTCAAATGTTCGGGTAATTTTCTTGTCCGGTATAAACTCATGTATAGTACCATTGAACCCGTATTTATTTCCTTTGGGATCAGTTGTTACAAATTGGTAACTGCCGTGTCTTTTATTTTCAAGTTTCAGCACTTTTGTTCCCATCCATTGCTCTACAATATCGGGCTCTACATAGGCTTTAAAAAGTAACTCCACAGGTAGATTAAATTCCCTTGTGACCACTATTTCTTGTTTGCCATCTTCAGAATTGATTTTTGTTTTCTGCTCCATGTTATTTGCTTTTATATTTTTTCATTACGGTTTCTAATTTATTAAACCTGTCATCCCACATTTTACGAAAGGGCTCAATAAACTCAGCTACTTCTTTCATTTTTTTTGCATTGAGCTGATAGGAAATTTCTCTGCCGTTTTGTTCTTGTTCAAGCAATTCGCACTCGGTGAGTATTTGAAGGTGCTTTGAAACAGTAGGTCTTGCTGTGTCAAAGTTTGAGGCTATTGCACCTGCTGTCATAGCTTGCGTAGCAACCAATAAAAGAATTGCCCTTCTTGTGGGGTCTGCTATGGCTTGAAATACATCTCGTCTTAAATTCATTGTTTAGCTATTTGACTACAAATATACGTGTAGTTATTTAACTACACAATTTTAAAATATTTTTTTACCAACTAATTATCTGTAAGAGTAAAAAATCTTGTAACGCTTTTTTATTTATCTCTCTTAAATTGTCCTACTGATTAATGTCGGAGTTAGTTGAAGATTTTGCCCTGCTACAAAAATGTTTGGTAACATGCTGGACAACCTTACCATTTTGCAGCTATGTTAGCATTTTATAAGCAGCGCATCTTTTAAAATTGAGTGGTGCTTTCCCGCAAGTACAGGATGGAGCAGCCCGCCTCACCTGGATGAAACAATAATTTTCCACATCCTATAGCTATCGGATTCTTTTTCCTTAAGGCTCAATAGTACCTGTCTTTACTTTTCCAGCCCGCTTGTAATTGGCAATAATAACTCCCATTGGAGTAACCAAACTTTCTATCAATGTAAATGCCGCCGGAATGGAGCCATTAGTAAATAAATTTTTTCCTTTACCAAGAGTCAACGGGTGAATTTTTAGCCAAAGTTCATCCACTAAATCATTTTTAAGTAACAGCTGAATGAGCTCACTACTGCCCCATACCTGAATATCAGAGCCGTTCGAATTCTTGAGCCTTTCGATATCTGCCAGGTCACTAAGGAAAACAGAGTTTTTCCAATCTGATTTTTTCCTTGTACTGGACATGACGTATTTTGTTCCATCATTAATGCCTGGCCAAAAATCTGCATGTTCAGGCCAGTAATTTTCCCAAATCTCAAATGTTTTTCTGCCCAGAAGATAATCTGCAGGTTTCAACTCTTTTTCTACAACCTTACTATAAGTTTCGTCCCCATAGGGCTCCACCCAACCTCCATATTTAAAATCGCCTGAAGTATCTTCCTCAGGTCCACCAGGTGCTTGCATTACTCCATCTAAAGTAATCATTGATAACACAATAATTTTTCTCATAATTTAACCTCCTTTTAAATTGTATTCTTTAAAATTTATCTTCAAAATTAATTTTATTATAATACAAATTTCGCAAACAATCATTATGCTAATGCAATGTAAATATTACAATCATAATGGTTGAATATGACATTATTGATAAAACTAGGTAAACTGCTTTCTCGAAATACTTGATACGTACGCCCAGTCAGATCATTGAAAACAAATTCATGTTTCCGTGTTCGGGAATCCTCACCATTCCTCATTATCCATCATCACTTAACCCCCCTCACTAGTGGCATAAAATGAATGACAATCCTGCTGCAGAATCAGGTACCTGCTGCCGTTTTGTATGGCAAAATATGACATAAAGATTCATTTCCTTAACCGGCCCGGTTATGAATGTATCATCGGGTAACTATTTTTTTACACTAAAAAACAAAAACATGCACTACAATCAGTCATGCGCCGCAAAAGGCGATTACGGAAGCAGGCAACGGCCGATGCTTATCCGAAGTATGCAAAGGGCAGCAGTAAACATTTACAAAACTGATACGAGTTTTGAAATGCTGGTATTTGCACCCGGTCGCATTAAAGAGCATTTTAAAATTGATGTTCAGGGTACTACCCTCAGCATTTCTTACTCACCACCAGAAGGTTTTCCCCGCCCGGACTGGGTGCAAAGGGAATATAGCAGGGGCAGCTTTGTAAGAACCTTTACACTGGATGATTCCCTCGATGTGGCCAACATCTCAGCCAAATACCTCGATGGTGTTTTGCAGGTTTCGCTGCCTGTAGTAGCAGGCAAGCAACCCACAGCACAGGAAATTAAGGTTAGCTGATTTACCTGATTGTTTAATTAAAAAATGGCTCCCTTGAGGAGTCATTTTTTTTAAAATATCCTGCGGTTTTAAAGAGATGCAGTATTCAACTTAAATATTTGCTGCTAACTTTTTTGTTAGCGGTTCGTTGTTTTATCGGGATAATTTAATTCAACTATCAAATTGTAACAGGTGATGATTTACATGTTTATATACAATATATCCGGTCATTTCTTTTGTCATTGGACCAAAAAAAGGATGAATAAAGCCATCGTTTGTAAAACTTTCATATTCATCTAAAAGTCCGATCCACTTTATCTTTTCTTTCGAAAAATCGTAATCCTCTTTTATCTTGAAAGAAGGCACAGTTGGCAAATTCCTTTTTATCGGTTTATCTTTCATCATATCTTTCAATGCCATTTTACCGAACAACTTTCCAATAAAGGATTGCTTGTAAGCCCGTTTTCCCAAAGCCATTTCATCCCATTGGCTGCAATGCCTCAGCATTTGGGAAACACTCATTTTGCCCCATTGCGCTTTACTATTTTCATGAAGTGAATTAATCCTTATTTTTAATTCCTCCCTGGTTGATTTCTCAAATACTGATTTCATTTTATCTCTTATTTAGATGATGGATATAATTTTACACAGGCCGCTGGGGAATAGGAATGTATGATTAATACCAGCCTTTGTAATGATTGCCAATCCCGCTTTGCGATAAAGCTTTAGACCAGCCCGAGGTCCAGTTTCACTCTTTCTCAATTCTTAAATTCCCCTTCAAATACGGTAACAGCTTCTCCATAAATAAATACTTTGTCATCATGAAGTTCAGTATTCATTCGTCCCGTTCTTGATGAGGACTGGAAAGCATTTAATCTATGCTTCTTCAATTTTGTTACCCAATATTTTGTCAAAAATGTTTGTACTCCACCCGTTACAGGGTCTTCATTGGTTCCTGCCCAGGGCCAGAAATACCGGTAATGAAAATCAAAGTCAATGCCGTCCGCTTGTGCAGTTACTAAAACACCATTAATTCCGTCATGCGAATTTAATAGAGAAAGAAAGTCTGGCCGAAGATCAGCTAACAGTTTTGTATCCCTTATTTCAATTAAAATTATTTTATTGTTAGGACTGTATCTTTTATTTACAATTTCACTGATACCAAGTGCATTAAGCATTTCCTGCGGCACTTCTGTATCTTCTGTTTCATAAACTGGAAACTGCATTTTGATCTTTCTTCCTGATTTTTCAATAAATAATTCAACATGGTTGATATTTATAAAAATAATGCTGTTTAAAGATGTTGTGTCAAAAATAATTTTAGAAGAAGCTAAGGTGGCATGGCCGCATAAGGATATTTCCATTTTTGGAGTAAAAAACCGGATACTATAAGTGTTGCCAGAGAATTTTTTTATAAATGCCGTTTCCGAAAAGCCTATTTCGGTTGCAATGTCCTGCATTGTTTTATCATCTAAATTATTTTCAGGAAGACAAACCGCAGCAGGGTTTCCTTTAAATTTTTCATTAGTAAATGAATCTACAAAATATGTTTTCATATTTATGTTTTTTGGATTATCACCTGTGCAAGTTAACTATCCGGGGGCGTTAAATGGTGCAGAAGCAGGAGTTGCGGTGATCTATCATTTGTAAAATACTTTTTAGATCTTATAAAAAAATGCCGCCCGGCAATGGAATAGCATTTGCTTTGTATTAAACTTAAACTAAAAATCAAGCGCATGGATCGTAATAATGAGCAATTGAATAAAGT
>JBDSEE010000127.1:0-30855 GCA_039920245.1 Ferruginibacter sp. | reverse complement strand
AACTTATTGCGTGCGGGGGTAACAGCGAAGAATTTTGGTAGTACTTCAAACAGCCTTACCAATATCACGGTTGATTCCACCCAACAGTTTCAAGCCATCGACGGGTTTGGTTATACTTTTACGGAAGGAAGCGCACATATTATTAGCCAGTTACCCGCTTTGGAAAAAAGCAGGTTGCTCACTGAATTATTTGGAAGCGATGACAATTCCATTGGGGTAAGCTACTTACGACTTGGTATAGGTGCCACCGACCTGAGTACTGCCGTTTATTCCTACGATGATATGCCTGCGGGCCAGGAAGATCCTACTCTGGCAAACTTCAGTATTGCAAAAGATATGGCAGAACTGGTGCCTCTGTTAAAGCAGGCCCTCCTGATCAATCCATCTATTAAATTACTCGCAACACCCTGGTCGCCTCCTGTATGGATGAAAGATAATAGCAGCAGCATTGGCGGAAGTCTTAAGCCGCAATTTTATTCCGCTTATGCCAATTATTTTGTGAAATATATACAGGCTATGCAGACACAGGGTCTCCCTATTTATGCTGTGACGCCCCAGAATGAACCACTACACCCGGGCAATAATCCAAGTATGTACATGACTGCAACACAGCAGGCAGACTTCATTAAAAATAACCTGGGTCCAGCCTTCGCTGCAGCAGGTATTCAAACAAAGATCATAATATACGACCATAATTGTGACAGACCTGATTATCCCCTCTCAGTGCTGGGAGATGGGGCAGCAAGAGCTTTTGTGGATGGGTCGGCATTTCATCTTTATGCTGGCAACATTTCGGTACTAACGGATGTTCATAACGCCTACCCGGACAAGAATGTTTATTTCACTGAGCAGTATACGGCCTCTTCCGGCAACTTCTCCAATGACCTAGTATGGCACCTGAAAAATGTAGTCATCGGATCTGCCCGGAACTATAGTAAAGTGGCGCTGGAGTGGAATCTTGCCAATGATCCAGGCTTTGGACCTTATACAGCCGGCGGCTGCAATACCTGCCTTGGGGCCTTGACGGTAAGTAATAGTGGGTACACAAGGAATGTTGGTTATTATATCATTGCACAAGTTTCTAAATTTGTACCAGCGGGATCTAAAAGAATCGTCAGCGATAATAGCGGAACGCTCAGCTCTGTTGCATTTCTAAGAGCCGATGGCAAAAAAGTATTGCTGGTATTGAACGAAGCATCCAGCCAACAGGACTTTAATATTAAATTCAATAATAAATGGACTGCCACTTCCTTGCCGGGAAATTCTGCAGCAACTTATGTTTGGTAAACAACAATTTTTTATTATGCGCAAAACAAGATACATGCATCTAATTTTTCTATCCCTATTGGCAGCGTTGCTTGGAGATTGTTCTAAAGGAGGTAATGGAGGTGGCACGCAGCCCCCCGTGACTACCAATGTTAAGATATCTATCAACGATGTATATCTTCCCGAGGGCAATGTAAATGCCCCATTTGCATTCCTGGTCACGCTGGATAAATCGTCTACACAAACTATAACTGTTAACTATGCCACTACAGAGGGACTGGCAAAAGCGGGAGAAGACTTTACGCCTGTTTCCCAAACGGTAACATTTCTTCCCAATGAAACCCAAAAGACAGTCAATATCAACGTGGTCGGCGATGATATCAGGGAAGGAACGGATGACTTCCAGGTAGTACTAAGTTCGCCGGTGAATGCAACCATTTTAAAAGCCACCGGCATCGCAAACATCCTGAATGATGACAGCAGGGTTCCCTTCACCAATGCGGGGTATGATGCACCCACCAGCTACCCCGGATATACACTTGCGTGGGCAGATGAATTCAATGGCAGTGCCTTGAACACGGGGGATTGGAGTTTTGAAAATGGCGATGGTTGTCCTGGCAATTGTGGCTGGGGGAATAGTGAGCTGGAATATTACCAGCCTTCAAATACGGTTTTCCAGGATGGTAAAATGATCATTGAAGCAAGGCCGGAAAATGTGGGAGGCAAGCCGTATACTTCGTCTAAGATACTTACGCGTGGAAAAAAGATATTTAAGTATGGCCGTATAGACTTCAGGGCAAAGCTTACAAAGGGCAAGGGAGCCTGGCCGGCATTCTGGTTGCTGCCCCAGGACAATGTTTTTGGCGGATGGCCAAAAAGTGGTGAGATTGATATCATGGAGAACATCGGGCATGAACCATCCCGTACCTATGGCACGCTGCACTTTGGCCCTGGGCCTGGCAGCACTCAATTGGGCAGGAACTATAATTTGCCGACGGGCACATTCAATGATGAGTTTCATGTTTTTTCACTGGAGTGGAAGCAGAATTCTATCAAGTGGTTGGTAGACGGAAATGTGTATTCCACTTATACTAATGCGGATTTCGGATCAAACAATTATCCCTTTAACGAGAATTTTTTCATCATCATCAACCTTGCGGTAGGTGGCAACTGGCCGGGTAACCCGGATGTAACCACGTACTTTCCACAGTGGCTGATCGTTGATTACGTTAGAGTGTACCAATAGTTTTTTTTCTCATAGCAGCGTTACGTTTGGGCCCCGGGTTTTGCCTGGGGTCTTTTTTAAGTAAAGCGATGTATAATGAATAGTGAAAGGTTAACAGGGAAAAGTAAAAAGTCGGGTGTTAAGATTTCCTGGAATTATTAATTGCTATAGTTTGCAAAATGAAATTTATAAAAGTATTTTTTTAGTTGAAAAAGATAGTTGTCATATACCTCGTAATTATTTCCCTGCCAGGTTATGGACAGCTTTGCCTAGGCAGCCTGGGAGATCCCATTGTGAATATTAATTTTGGGTATGGATCCAATCCGGGGAACGCACTTGCAGCTGCAGCAACCAGCTATGTTTATGTGCCATCTGATTGTCCCTCTGATGGTTTCTATACAGTAAGGAATAATACAACACAATGCTTTGGCAATACCTGGCATAGCCTGCCAGTCGATCATACCGGCAATGCCGGTGGTTATTTTATGCTGGTAAATGCATCATACCAACCGGGGGATTTTTATGTGGATACCGTAAAAGGTCTCTGCGCCAATACCACCTACGAATTTGCTTCCTGGATCCTAAACCTGAACCCCCCAAATGGATGTAACGGTAATCCAATTCTTCCCAACCTGACCTTCCAGGTTGAGACAGTTAATGGTACGATCATACAATCTTATAATACGAATGATATTGCCACGTCTGCCAGCCCGCAGTGGAAACAATATGGTTCTTTTTTTACCAGCCCTGCCGCTGTGACCGCAGTTGTCTTGAGGATTCGTAACAACGCACCCGGTGGTTGCGGTAATGACCTTGCCCTGGATGATATAACCTTTCGCCCCTGCGGCCCGTTACTTATACCTTCCATTACGGGAGAGCCTTCAACCATTGCTGATTTTTGCGAAGGGATATCCAGAACTTATACTTTATCGTCAACAGTATCAGCGGGGTTCAATAACCCCGCATATCAATGGCAACAATTTATTAATGGGATATGGACGGATATTGCAGGTGCCAATTCTATTAGCCATATAGTAAACTTTCCTGCCAGCAGCCCTGTGGGCACCTATCAATACCGACTTAGTGTAGCCGAAGGGGGAAATCTAGGCATCCAACAATGCAGGATCGCCTCTTCGGCCCTTATAATCAAGATCAAACCCAGGCCTCTTACATCGGCGAGCAATAATGGCCCTTTATGCACTGGGCGCATGCTTAGTCTTTCAGCTACAGGGGGAAGCAATTATTCCTGGACGGGGCCCACCGGGTTAACGCTTATCGGAAATCCTTACGTGATCAATACTGCGAGCCTGGCAGATGCTGGTAAATATTATGTAAGGGTGACGAACCCGGATGGCTGTAGTAAAACGGATTCGTCTTCCGTCCTCATCTATCCTTCGCCTTCAGCAGTTCCTGCATTTACAGATAGTTCTATTTGCACAGGTACCAGCCTAATCTTGTTAGTAAATACAGCACCCGGATTGGCTTACCGATGGTTCCCTACAAACAGTCTTACCCAGGCAGATATTTTTAATCCCGTTGCAATACCAGCCGGGGACACCCGCTATGCTGTGGAACTTACGAATGGCTTTTTATGTAAAGACACTGCCTATGTGAATATAAAAGTTCAGAATAAACCCATTGTGGATGCGGGCCCTGCACGGTACCTGGTAGCGGGGCAATCCGTGCAGTTGCTGGGAAGTATTTCGGGCAATTACGCTTCTTTTAGTTGGTTTCCTGTCCAGGCTATTACAAATGCGCAAACGTTATCGCCTTACGTAAGCCCTTCAATGGATATGACCTATTTTTTAAAAGCAATTTCTTCCTGTGGCATAGTAACAGACTCCGTTAATGTAAAACGATACATGGGCATTTTTATTCCTAATAGTTTTACACCAAATGGCGATGGGTGGAATGATACCTGGAACATACCTTTCCTATATGCATACCCTGAATTTGAGCTTCGTGTTTTTAACCGTTACGGTCAACTGGTTTATGCCCGGAGCAAAAATTTTGAGCCCTGGGATGGAAAATACCAGGGCCAGCTATTAAGCCCAGGGGTTTATGTTTACCAGGTAAAACTTAGAGAAGCGCCATTCTTTTTTAAGGGAACAGTTACTCTTATCAGGTGAAGAAGAAAGGCAACAATGTGCAGTCTAAAGTGGGCAGTCGGGAGTGGACAATCAAAAGTCAAAACTCCAAACCAAAAGTATTGCTCAATGCAGTCGGCGAACTGCGTGAATGGAATTGCGTACTGTCAACCACAGACTGAATCCCGATATCATCTGAAGCTGATTACTATGCGCCGACTGGCGACCGTGCATTCTTTCCAGATTCCTGATAATAATCATAAGTTTTTATAATATTGCTCAGCTATGTTAATTTTTCCGGTGCTTATTTTTGGTGTCTAAAACTCATAGATATGCAATCCAGTCAATCATGCCATTGGCACAGCGAAAATCTTGCCTCCGGCACTACACCCCGGTCCTGTTCTTTATTTATAAACGCTGATGGCTCTGTAGGGGCAATGGTGCAAAAAGAAGATCAGTTTATAAAATTAAATGTAACCTTATACGGGGCTGTTCATGAAAACCTACAGATAAATGTGGATGATATAATTCATGCAACTCAGCATTTATGTGTTGGAAATTTTACCAAACCGGGGACCATTTCAGCTAATTTTTATTGCCGTAGGAACGAAGGGCCTATTTTGATTTCTCAAGAGCCACCTGCCGGAAGTTTTAAGCTGGGGTTGTTTTTTTATGTGCTGCCTTTGGCAGAATAAAAGTTATGAGTCCATAAGTTAAAAACAGATTTCAACAGAAGGCATAAGATGAAAAACACCGGCCCTTTCTCTTTCGCCACTGGCCCTATTGTTCACTGCCCAGTTAAGAATTAATTGCTAGCTGTCGATAAAATCCTAATAGCCATCGGGAGACTACTGCCAACCGTAAAAAGGTATGCAACTAAAACGGCTGTCTTAGCTGCATACAAGGGCTTATTTTTTTATCTCCAGGTAAAATTGCTTAGGGTTATGTAATGCTTTCCAGTAGCATTATCCTTATACACATTATAAGTGCCGGGGTACCATTTGTTTGCCGGAACAAACGTGTGCATTTGATTGAAATTCGTAGAACTGCTCATGCCCGCCAGCAGAAGATCCCTTGTTACCATCGGTTCAATAAAAGTAAACTTACCGCTATACGACCCGTAAATAAGGGTTTTAGTAAAAGGTGGGGCAAAACTGGTACTGATCCAATGCCGGCCCATTTGTGGTACGCCTCCGGGTGTAGGAAAATATGCATCCGGCCACCAGGCATGCGGCGGAAGGTTATTAAATCCAGATGGGTCAACTTCATAAGGCGGAATGGACATTTGTTCCTCTGATGTGATCATATAAAAATGGAAATCAAAATGAGGTATATCAAATACTCCCGGTGGTTCATGGCCGTGTACATTCCAGTTGATAACCAAGTGATCAAAGGGGGTCGCCTGCCTTGCTTTTATATGCAGGGGGAGGACAAATGTAGCGGCGGCAAAATCAGTAGGATCTTGCGGGAGGCCGTACAGTGCCGCATCTGTAAGTTCAATACCAATCTCTTGTGGAGTTCCGTCCCTGTCTATGCTAATCCATGACCGGGCTTTTCCATCACCCATATTTACCTGGGGACCATAAAAAACATTTGTGGGACTTGCATTTAATGCAACTGCAGTGTTTGTACCTGAAGGTTCAATTGATTGCTTACTACAGGAAATAATGATTGAGCAATATAAAAACATGCTCAGGATGGGCATACGAAAACGGGTTGTCATAATGTAAATTTTTAGACATGATTAATAAAACCAGGTATGCAGGAAAAAGGATTTAAATTTTTTTCTTATATAAGAAGAAGAGTCCAGTGTGTAAATAAAATTAAAGCCTGTTAGTAAAACCTCCGGGTAGTATTTTGCGGATGGTGGATGGTAGTGAGTAGTTGGCAGTTTATGTTTAGTAGTTAGCAATCTTCTTATGGAGCTTCCTGCAAATATATTTTCAGATCAAACTCCTGTATAATTATGCGGCGTAATTTTCTTTAAATCTTTTTTGATTGCAGCAGAAACTTTTAGTCCATTGATAAAATCATGAATGGCTTTTTTAGCAATAGCGGATTTTCCTCTTGTAAGTTCTTTTAATGCCTCGTAGGGTTTTGGATAATTTTCTCTTCTTAAAATGGTTTGAATGGCTTCGGCGACCACAGCCCAGTTATTATCTAAATCTGCTTTCAGTTTTGATTCATTAAGTATCAGTTTGCTCAAACCTTTTTCTATAGATTTTATAGCAATGATAGTATGGGCCATGGGCACACCAATGTTGCGTGTTACGGTACTATCCGTTAAATCTCTTTGCAGTCGTGAAACAGGAAGTTTTGCAGAAAGGTGTTCCCATATTGCATTGGCAAAGCCAAGGTTGCCTTCGGCATTTTCAAAATCAATAGGGTTTACTTTGTGCGGCATGGCGCTGCTGCCTATCTCCCCTTTCTTTGTTTGCTGCTTAAAATAATCCATGCTGATATATGCCCACATATCCCGGCACAGATCAGTGAAAATATTGTTGATGCGTTTGATAGCATCAAAATGTGCAGCAAGCACATCGTAGTGTTCTACCTGGGTAGTGTATTGCTGGCGTTCCAGTCCTAATTTATTTTCCAGGAAATCATCAGCAAATTTCTTCCAGTTATATTTGGGGTAAGCTACGGCGTGAGCATTAAAGTTTCCGGTTGCCCCGCCAAATTTTGCAGTGAAGGGAATGTAGCTAAACAACTGAACCTGGTTCTCAATTCTTTCCACGAATACCATCAGTTCTTTTCCCAGAAGCGTGGGTGATGCAGGCTGCCCGTGTGTGTGTGCAAGCATGGGAATGGCTTTCCATTTCAGGGCAAGTTTATATAAATGCTGCTGCAGGTTAATGATGGCTGGCAGGTAGATCGTTTCCACAGCATCTTTCCAGGCCATTGGCATAGCAGTATTATTGATATCCTGTGAAGTAAGTCCAAAATGAATCCATTCCTTTAGATCTGTAGCATGATTTGATTCCAGTGCTTCTTTTAAAAAATATTCCACGGCTTTTACATCATGATTGGTAACCTTTTCGATATTCTTGATCTTTTGAGCATCTTCAAGAGAGAATTCATTTACCAATGACCGGAGTTTATTTTTTAGAATGCTATCCAGCTTAAAGAATTTTTTTTCAGAAAGCATGATAAAATACTCTACTTCCACATGCAGCCGGTATTTAATTAATGCATATTCAGAAAAATATGCCGATAATTCATTTGTATTATTATGATACCTGCCGTCAACCGGCGAAACAGCAGTAAGGGGTTGTAGAGACATTATATAGATTTGGTTGCTTAAATTTGCGGGCAAAATTAACCTAAACCATTTGGAAAGAAAAATAAGGGTAGCGGCTGTAAGTTATTTAAATACCAAGCCACTGATATACGGTTTTGAGCAGGGCATGATGAAAGATGAGATTGAACTTGTATTTGATTACCCGGCTAACGTGGCCCGAATGCTGGTTAATGATGAAGTTGACATTGGATTAATACCCGTAGCAGCCATCCCGCTTTTAAAAGAATATCATATCATTTCTGATTATTGCATTGGGGCCAATTTTGAAGTGGCAAGTGTTTGCCTTTTCAGCGAAGTGCCACTAGATAAAATAGAAAAGATTTTATTGGATTACCAGAGCCGCACTTCGGTGGCGCTTCTGAAAATATTATTAAAATATCACTGGAAAAAACGACCCGAGTTCTTAACCGCCCGGATGGGTTATGAAAAAGAGATTACAGGTACTACTGCAGGGCTGGTAATTGGTGACCGGGCATTAAAGCAACGCATACGATCACCCTATATTTATGACCTTGCATCCAGCTGGCGTGAAATGACAGGTCTGCCTTTTGTATTTGCAGTCTGGGTGAGTAATAAAAAATTACCAGATGAATTTATTGAATCATTTGATGCGGCAACAGCAATCGGTATGCAACATATCGACGAGATCGTAAAAACCAATGTCTTTAATTTCTATAACCTGGAAACGTACTACCGCCAAAACATAAGCTATTTGCTGGATGATAGAAAACGGGAAGGTTTAGAATTATTTTTGAAGTTTTTGGCGAATGGGTAAGAGCACAAATTTATTTCCTCAACCTTGCTCTTCTCATCATATTTTTAGCAGTACTATTAAATTCTTCCGATACATTCATTTTCAAAATCGCAGGCACAAACAATGCTGCAAATAATACAGAACGGAAAACTGTATCAATATATATGTTCATTGTGAACGGCACCGCATATACTGCAATGAATATTATGCATGTTACCAACAATATTTTTAGATGTCCGAAACCATAGGGCTGCCATCCGTATTTTTTATAAATGAAAAAATATCTAACGCCATTGTAAATGCTGATGGCGATCAGGTTGCTCCATGCGGCGCCTGTTATGCCTAACGCTTTTATTAAAAAGAAATTTAATGGAAAGGCAAGCAACGTCAATAGAACATTCGTAAAAAAATCGAAGCGCCAGTTGCTACTGGTAGAAATGATCTGGCCATTCACGCCTGTTCCCAGGTCTATCATTTTAGCAAAGCCCATAATGAGTGCAACGAGTGGAACCTGCGCCCATTGTGTGCCCAGGAAAGCAACCAGGTTATTTATATTCAACATCACCATGGAAAAAATAAAAAGACCCGCTACCAATAAAGTGATCGTACTCTTGCTATAGATTATCTCGATATTTTTATAGTTCTTCTCTTTCCACGACTCTGAAATTACAGGCGTTGCAATGGTGTTGATGCTGCGTAAAGGAAGATCCATAAAAGTTACCAGGTATGATGCAATCAGGAATATAGCAGTTTGTTCCAGGCCCTTTAGACCTATTATCATGAAGGAGTCAACGGTACGAGAGGCAATGTTTAAAAAGCTCGCACCAAAAATAAAAATTCCATAGGTGGCCATCTTCCCCTTAAATCGGCGGGTGACCCTGCTCAACCTAAAATTCATTTTCCATTTTCCTGATCTGATTAAAACAAACAAGATGACAATTGACGGTAGTAGGTAGATCATGCTGAACATGGTCATAAAAGTTGGCTTGGTTATTATACCAAACCAAACCAATAACACAAGCAGGAGCGTAAGAATACGGATTAGCGTTTCTTTCAGGAAATTTGTAAGAACTGTTTTTTTTAATGCCCAGCCAAAAGCTTCCATCCAGATATAGCTAAGTATGACAAACGTAAATGGAAGTAACAGGATAATGTTCTCTGCAAATAAGGGCGATTTGCCCAGCTTACGAATAATGAAATCCCTAAAAATGTAACCTGTAATAGAGATCAAAATAAATCCTGCCAGGCAGATAATTCCTGTTATAAAAGGGAGGTCATTTTGCTTGTCGGTTAAATGCGATTTGTAGTAGGGGAAAAATTTGTAAATAACCGGCGTAGTGCCCAGCGTTGCTAAAACAGAAAGTACGGTAGCAGTTTCCAGTAAGGCACGGGTAAGGCCAATCTCTTCCTGCGAGAATACTTTGGGAAAAAGAAAAACGGTGTTGATACCCCCGATGCAGAAACCAATCATTAAAAACAGGGAAGAACGTAGCCCTTGCCGTTGAATTATGCCCATAATGCCTTCGTATCGTTTGGTATTGTATTTTTGCGCCCTAAAAGTAATGTATTTAATAATCTGGAATTTAGAAGGTCATTGAGTCAATAGATAAATGGCCATTAATTGAATAGTTTAAAAAAAAATATTTATATACTGGTTTGTTTTAAAAATGACTTAATGACTAAATAAAGACTTAAAGATTTCAGCAGTTTTCAAAATGACCTAATGACTAAATAATATCTTCAAAAATTTTTTAACCTTAATAAGAATGGCCGAAACGCTGGGAATGCTTTGTGATAAGCTTACGATTGTAAAGCTGAAACAATACCATAGTGAGGATGCTGCGAGGCTTGAAAGCCTTTCTACACAGGCTAATCAATTACAGGAAGAAATCAATGAATACGTTGCAGAAGCAGTTGCAGGTAAGATTCCTTTTGAACGAATGTCTTTTGCTACCAATAAAATTTATAAACAAGCCGGTAACGAAGTAGCTGCTGTTCAGGGTAATTTTGGTGAAATCTTTTACCAGTTAGCCGATGTAAATTGCCGCCTCTGGCATGAACAGGAAAAAGTGTATGACTTTGAGGTTGTAGCGGATGAAGAAAAAAATACTGTGGTAAAAAATCTTGCACTTTTAAACCTTGAAAGAAATAAATGTATTGATGCCATTAATGAATTGTTTAAAGCATCCCTTAATAAACAAACCAACAATTAAAAATGCATATCCGTAAAAGAACAACCTGCCGTGTGTGCGGTTCTCCAGCACTTCAAAAAGTTATTGATCTTGGCCCTCAATACCTGCAGGGCAGTTTTATAAAGCCTGGCAAAGAAATGCCCAGCGAAAGAAAAATAGAATGCAGTCTCGTGCGCTGTAACCCGCAGGAAGATGAAAATGCATGTGGATTGTTGCAGATGCAGCATTCAGTGCCTTCAGAAATTTTATATGCAGCCTACTGGTACAGGAGTGGTACAAACAATACCATGCGTAATCACTTAAAAGATATTGTTAACAGCGTGGTGGATACCGTTGGAAATAATAAACATCCGCTTGTGCTAGATATTGGTTGCAATGACGGCACATTGCTTGGGTATTATCCAAAGCATTTTATAAAATACGGTGTTGACCCAAGTGATGTAGCGCAGGAAGTAAAGAAGGCTACGGTAGTGCAGGATATCTTTCCATCAGAAGAATTGTTTAAACTCCTGGAAGGAAAAAAGCTGGATGTGATCACATCTATAGCCATGTTTTACGACCTGGAAAGCCCTGTAGATTTTGTAAAAGGCATCAAGCGTTTTTTAGCTACCAATGGTGTGTGGGTTTTTGAAATGAGTTATATGCCCCGCATGCTTGAGTTGGATAGTTATGATACAATATGTCATGAGCATCTTGAATTTTACAGCCTTGCGGTTTTGGAAAAAATACTGACTTTGGGTGGTATGAAAATTTTTAAGATCTCTTTTAATGATATTAATGGTGGTAGCATCAGGTGTTACGCTACGCATAAAGAAAACAGCAAACAGGATATCAAAGAAAACCAGCAACTGATTAATGAAATAAGGCATAAAGAATTTGACCTGGAACTTGATACAGAGAAACCTTACCTGGACTTTCAAAAACGTATTGAGAAATTGAAAGTTGATTTACATTCTTTATTGGTAAAATTAAAATCAGAAGGTAAAAAAGTTCATATTTACGGCGCTTCCACTAAGGGTAACACGATATTACAATGGTGTGATATTGATCAGACGTTGGTAGAGTATGCAGCAGAACGTAATCCGGATAAATATGGCGCAATGACACTAGGCACACATATTCCCATCATAAGTGAAGAAGAAAGCAGGGCTATGAATCCTGATTATTACCTCGTACTTCCGTGGCATTTTAAAGCAGAATTTATGGAAAGAGAAAAAGAAGCATTGAATAAAGGAACGGGTTTTATTTTTCCGGTGCCAGTGGTGGAGGTTTATAAAAAATAAATCCTATTTTTAATTATAATTTTAACCTTAACCATAACTACTGTTATGAAAATTTTAATCGCCCTATCCTTGACATTCCTTTCTTTTTTTATCTTCATTTCCTGTAAAAAAGAAAGTGTTGGTGGTACACAAACCGTAATTGTACATGATACTGTAGTATTACCATTACCTACCCGAAAACAAATTTTAGTTGCTAAGGATTGGAACATTGACGCTTTACTTAGAAATGAGAATGGTGTTAATACAGAATATATTAAAGGAGTTTCCAATAATACTGGAACTGCTTATCAAAATATAAAAATCCGTTTCAATGCAGATAATACCGGAACCTATACCGACGAAATTGGAGGAACCCATACATTAAACTGGAGTTTTACAACTAGCGACGAGAGAATAGTTAGCCTTACTATTGGGCCTCCATATGCAAATACATTTATTTGGAAACTCTTTGAAATTAACGGAACTTATTTACATGGTGCGTCAGCTTATCCAGGCGGCTTGGTTACATTTCGTTATAAGCAGATTCCATAAGGTAAAATATTAAAAGAACCATTTGATTGAAAAGAGGATTATTCATAAATAATAAAAAGGCAAAAGATAGTATTTATGAATCCGGGTTTATGGTTTATCATTGCCTTAAACTATCAGATAAATACCTTCTTGATTACTGCGAAGTAGATATTGATGACCTGGAAATAAAGACTGGTTACGATTTCTACTTTTTTAATTACCACCCAGTTACCATGCGTTGGCTCGATACAGGCAAACTTAAAAAGGAGCTGGGATATGTAATTACTATGATCCTTGAAATGGCACCTGGCGACCCATTCTTTATGTGTCCAAGAAATCATTTTAATTTTTACTGTGCCTTAGACCCTACGATTATTTCTAAACAAAAAAGCTTATACGCTTTTCCCCGACCGCTGGAAAGTATAAACTTTCCTTTGCCAGCAGAGCAAAATGAAATCCCGGTAATTGGCAGTTTTGGTTTTGCCACTAAGGGAAAAGGCTTTCACCATGTTGTGGAGGCGGTAAATAAAGAATTTGAAAAAGCTATTGTGAAGATTAATATTCCCTATGGGGATTTTGTAGAGGACTCAGAACAATATGCAAAATTCATTGGGGAATTATGTAAACAAAAAGCTAAGAAAGGTATTGATGTTCAAGTGACTCATGATTTTATGGATAAAGAATCTTTGATTCGTTGGTGTGCAGCAAATACGTTGAACTGTTTTTTATATGATAGAGACCTGCAAGGACTTGCAGCCACTACAGACCAGGCAATTTCAAGTGGAAGACCATTATCAATTTCTGACAATAATACTTTTAGGCATATAACAGCATATCTGCCGCCATATCCAAAGTGCAGTTTAAAAGATTCAATTGAAAAATCGGGGCAGATAGTAAATCAAATGAAAGAAGAATGGTCACCTGATCAATTCGTAAAAAAATTTGAAGGTCTTTTGTTCAAGAATTTACCGCTCACTAAAATTCCTAAACAAGGAGATTATGTATTGCCACTTATCAAAAGGTCATTAAAAAATTCTATACAAAAACAATTTAAAAAAGTTAATGTTATGTTTCGCAAGGCAATGCATAAAGGGATTTTTAAAAGAAAGCGGCGGCAGGATGTTATATAACTATTAATTCTCTTAGCATATTTTTACTCTAAAGAATACAATACTCCATGATAAAATTGATCAAACGCTTTTTCCGAAAGAACTTTTTGCAGAAACTGAGCTATAGCTATGCACAGTTTGGCGAAGACCTGATCATGCATCATTTGTTTTACCAGCTCGATATTAAACATCCTTCTTATCTTGATATCGGCGCTAATGAACCCAAGGCCATCAGTAACACTTTTTTATTTTATGAAAGAGGCAGCAGAGGCGTACTTGTAGAACCAAACCCTTTGCTATATAAAAAATTAAAACAACAACGGCCTCTGGATACCTGTCTCAATATTGGAATAGGCCTTAAAGAAGAAGGCGAAGCAGATTTTTATGTCTTTCCAAATGATGCAAACGGGCTAAGCACTTTTTCTGAACCAGATGCAAAGTACTGGGGCGAGACGGGCATGAAAGGCAGGGGAAAAATACCATACGAGAAAGTTATAAAAATGCCACTGGTGCCGGTGAATACAATTCTTGAAAAATATTTTGTAGGTAAGGCACCCGACTTTATTTCGCTGGATGTAGAAGGACTTGATCTTGAGATATTGCAAAGTATGGATTTTGTGAAATACAGGCCAATTTTATTTTGCATTGAAACGCTGCAATACGACAACGAGCAGCACACATTCAAAAATGAAACGTTGATTAATTTTATGTTGAGTAAAGATTATTTTGTTTATGCAGATACCAGAGTGAATACTATTTTCTGCAGAAAGGATATACAAATATGACCGCAATAATTTTTGGTATAAACGGACAGGACGGGTTTTACCTGCAGCAATTATTAGCTGCCTATGGTATCCAGGTTCATGGCGTTGGCCGAAAGGATAGTGATATCACGAATTATGAACAGGTATCTGCGCTGGTACAAAAATTACAGCCAGCATTTATTTTTCACCTGGCTGCAAATTCTACAACACAGCACAACGTCTTATTTGAAAATCACGCAACGATCTCTACAGGAACATTAAATATTTTGGAAGCAGTGAAAAATGTTTCACCGCAAACAAAAGTTTTTATCAGCGGAAGCGGATTGCAATTTAAGAATGAAAATAAACCCATAAAAGAAACCGATCCATTTGAAGCAAGAGATGCGTATTCCGTAAGCAGGATACAAAGTGTATATGCAGCAAGATATTATCGAAGGCTGGGAATAAAAACTTACGTAGGATATTTTTTCAACCACGATAGCCCCCGGAGAACCGAGCGGCATATGGCAATGAAGATAGCCGACGCTGCAAAAAGGATTGCAAATGGAAGTAATGAAAAAATTGAAATTGGTGACGCAAGTGTAATTAAAGAATGGGCCTTTGCAGGCGATATTGTGCAAGGCATCTGGTTGCTGGTAAACCAGAATAAAATCTATGAAGCAAATATCAGCAATGGCGAAGGACATTCTATAACAGAATGGATTGATACTTGCTTTTCATTAATTGCCGTAGATCCGGCAAAGCATGTTGTTGAAAAAAAAATGTTCATACCTGAATACAAAGAACTTGTTTCTGATAACAGTGTGATCAGGTCATTGGGTTATCAGCCAAAAGTTTCTTTTAAAGAACTGGCCGTAATGATGATTGAAAACGTAGATTGACTTTGATCCCAAACAAGCAGTAAAGCTATGCGTAGAAAAAAAATTCTCATCTTATTTCCGCAGCAGCATATCTCGTATTCTCCTACCACGCTTGGTATGTACGATGCTTTATCAAAGTTTGCAGATATTACTATCTACTGCCCGTTTCCAGATGAATTTAAAGCCAGTAATGAAGAAAAAAGAAATTTTATTTTTTTTAAGCTGGATACTTCCAGGAAAAAAAAGATGGCTGCACTTCCTAAGTTCATGTACCATAAGTTCAACATCATTATGCACAAGCATAATCCCTTAGATCACCTGGGCATTTATAATTATACAAAATTTGGTGCCATACAAAAAGCCATCAATAAATTGAACACACACGCCTACGACGAAATAATCTGTGTGGATGTTTTGATGCTCGCACTAGCGCAGCATTTTTGTAAGCAGGCAAGTTTTCTTTCTCTTGAACTGAATGAGGAAGAAAGAAAAATGCTGCAAACGATTCCTTCGTCATTCATAAAGAATGTGATCATCCAGGACCAACAACGTTATAAATACTTATTTGGCGATACAAAACATAAAACCTTCTTTGTACAAAATGCCCCGGTATTTAAAAAACCATTTGCAACCAAAAAATTAAAAGACGCTTTTATCTTCAACGGTACAGCTACGCCTTGGTTTGGCCTGTACCATTGCCTGAATTTCATTAAACAATATCCTGGGTTTTCAATGACTTTTAAAGGAGTTGTGTTGCCTTCTGAAAAACCAATCATCCATTCTGGTTATAAAAAACTTGTAAGCGATGGAAATATTATTTTCAACAATAATTATACTACCAACCAGGACATGCTGGAGTTTATTAGCCAGTATGAAATAGGGTTTTGCTTTTATGACCTGGGTTATCCCAAAATGAATACATTTAATTATCGTACTGCACCTTCAGGAAAAATGTTTGCCTACTTTGCTGCAGGTGTGCCCGTTATAGGCAATAAACTTGATGGATTGAAACCTGTAGAAAAATTTGACGCAGGAATCCTGGTGGATGATTTTAACCCAGCTACTATTTTGAATGCTGTTAATAAGATAAAATCTAACTATGCTTATTACCAGGAAAATTGTTATAAAGCGGCCACGCATTACAGTTTTGATAGAGCTATAGAACCGTTTGTACAAGAATTGGTAAATGATTAAAGAGATGTTTTCTACAAGTTGTAGTGATCACGATAAGCGGATTGGAATTTCAATTCCTCTGCCATCATTTCTTTTACAAGCATTGCAAGGTCATACTTCGGTTCCCATCCTAATTTTGCTTTCGCTTTGGCAGCATTACCTATCAGCAGATCTACTTCGGCTGGCCTGAAATACCGGGGATGAATTCCTACAACTTGTTTGCCTGCAGGCAATTGATAAGATGGATGACTGCAGCTTTCGATAAAGGCTTTTTCATTTTCTCCTTCTCCTTCAAACCTAAGTGTTATGCCTACTTCGCCAAATGCCAGTTTAATAAAATCTCTTACGGAAGTAGTTACATTGGTTGCCAGCACATAATCATCAGGCTCATCTTGCTGAAGCATAAGCCACATACCTTCTACATAATCTTTTGCATGACCCCAGTCACGCTTTGCATCAAGGTTTCCGAGCAACAACATTTCATCATGTCCCAGTGCGATCTTAGCAACACCGATGGTGATCTTGCGGGTAACAAAGCTTTCTCCTCTTAACGGACTTTCATGGTTGAATAAAATACCGTTCACTGCATAGAGATCATAAGCTTCCCTGTAGTTTACAGTAATCCAGTAACCATATAATTTGGCTACGCCGTAAGGTGAGCGGGGATAAAATGGAGTTGTCTCTGTTTGTGGAATTTCCTGCACTTTTCCGTACATCTCCGATGTGGATGCCTGGTAAAATCTTGTTTTCTTTTCAAGTCCTAAAATCCTGATGGCTTCCAGTATTCTCAACACACCCATAGCATCAGAATTAGCGGTGTACTCCGGTGTTTCAAAACTTACCTGCACGTGGCTTTGTGCGGCCAGGTTATATATTTCGTCGGGTTGTGTTTGTTGTATAATGCGAATGATGTTACTACTGTCAGTAAGGTCACCATAATGCAAATGAAATCTTGATACCAGGCTTTCATCAAAAATAAGATGATCGATCCTGTCTGTGTTCATCAATGAACTTCTACGTTTGATGCCATGAACATTATATCCTTTTTTCAATAATAGTTCTGCAAGATAAGCACCGTCCTGGCCGGTTATTCCTGTAATTAATGCTGTCTTCATCAGTTTCTTTTGTTGGAGGCGCAAAAATAACATTTAAAATTCTACCAACCAGATGTTCCGGTAGGAACATTTATTGGTAGAAAAAAAAGATAATACCATTAATGTTTCGAAGGAACATTTGGTGCTTTATACATTAAATTTATAAAATAATGATTAAAAATGGCCAATACATATACACAGCTTCATATCCAGTTTGTATTTGCAGTTAAATATAGAAGAGCATTGATTCATCCTGATTGGAAAGAGCGGTTGCATCAATATATAACCGGTATCTTTCAGGAGAATAAACATAAAATACTGCAGGTAAATAGCATGCCGGATCATATCCATATTTTTATAGGAATGAGACCGCATCAGTCTATATCCGCTCTAATGCAAAATGTAAAAACAGAGTCGAGTAAATGGATAAATAACCAACATTTTTGCCTGGAACATTTTCAATAGCAGGAAGGATATGGAGCATTTTCTTATGCAAAAAGCCAAGTGGACCATGTTATCCGATACATCCAGAACCAGGAAATACAACATCACAAAGAAACATTTCTGGAAGAGTATAAAAAAACTTTAACTGCGTTTGGAATTAAATGGGAAGAGAAATATATTTTTAAAGATCCAGAATAGAACCTGCGTTCTTTTAAGGATGATAATTAATTATGTAAAACTTTTATTTTTTAATTGATCTCATGCAAGAATTAATAACCCTGGCTAAGGCATAAACATGAAGCTAAGCATCATCATTGTAAATTATAAAACTGCCGGACTGGTCATAGATTGCCTTGCTTCTCTGTACCGGTTTTCTATGGATGATACTGAAGTGATCGTAGTGGATAATGATTCGGAGGACAATGTAGAAGAACGCCTGTCAAATGATTACCCTTCTGTGAGATTTATACAAGTGGGTTATAACGCAGGTTTTGCAAGGGCGAATAATGTTGGTATTAATATGAGCAGGGGAGATGCAGTGCTGCTGTTGAATGCCGATACGATCATTCATGAAGATGCTGTTCAGGAATGCTTTCAAAGATTAATAAATTCTGATTATGTAGCCGCAGGTGTACAACTTCTAAACCAGGATGGCAGCACGCAGATATCAGGAAATTATGCTATGCAAGGCGGATTAAATTATTTACTGCCGCTGCCTGTTTCAGGGAAGTTCTTTAAATGGCTGGCTTCATTATTAGGGGTAAAAAAAACGAATGTAGCAGAAGCTACCATACTTACAGAGGTTGATTGGATTAATGGTGCATTCCTGATGGTAAAAAGATCAGCCATAGATAAAGTAGGATTACTGGACGTAGATTTCTTTTTGTATTTCGAAGAAGCAGAATGGTGTAGCCGCTTACATAAAGCAGGCAAACTCTGCATATATGGAGACCTGCATGTAACGCACCTTCAGGGCGTAGCAGCAAATGAAGCTTTTGGGTCAGCAGGCAAGGGTTATTATAATCTTTCAGATAAAAAAGGTTTCCAAATTATGCTGAGTTGTTTTCTAAGGTTGAGAAAAGAATTTGGGGTAGGCTGGATGTTGTTTATGTATTTTTTTTATTTGGTAAATATTCCGGTGTACGGGATTGCGGTGTTGATCAAAAATATTTTTAACAACGCAGAAAATGATTTTTCAAAAAACTGGAGCGGCTTTGCTGATAATGTAATAAAAATTATGAGTTTTTTACCACAAATCATTTCTGCCAAACCGTATTTCTATAAAGTGCTTTGACAAAGATTGAAAACCAATACCCTGGATTTCACAAGCATTCTTTAAATTTGTATCAAGGTATTTATCTTAGTACTTTGATAAGGTCTTTTATTTAATTATTGAATTTTTAGATTTATATGAGACACGTAACGGTTTATACAACAGATAAGGAGTACAGTCACTTTGTTGCCCTGGCAAAAAGCCTGAATTATGTAAAAAAAATTGAAACGGATGAAGAGCCTACTAAAGGAGATATCCTAAATAATATAAAAAGGGGGTTTGAAGAAATGAAATTAATCAAACAAGGAAAGCTTAAGACTACTTCTTTAAAAGATTTCCTCAATGAACTATAAAGTTGAACTTACAGAAAACTTTAAAAAAGAGGCTAAAAAACTTATTAATAAATATGCCTCGCTTCAGTCAGAAATTGAAGAGTTAGGTGAATCTCTTTCCAGGAATCCTGTTATGGGAACAGCTCTTGGAAACGATGTTTATAAAATACGCCTTGCCATCGCATCCAAAAACAAAGGAAAGTCTGGAGGAGCAAGGGTTATTACTTTTGTAAAAGTGTTAGCTGAAAAAGTCTACCTATTATCAATTTATAACAAGAGTGAAAAAGAAAGTATCTCAAATAAGGAAATTGAATTAATCCTGAAAAATTATTTGTAATTAAATATTGGGCTTCTTTTTATAAGAATAATATACCTCCATTCTGCTAAACTCGATTATTTTCCTTTTTCACTTCATAAACAACTAACCCCAACAACAATATCATCAACAACCAGGTGCTGATGTTGCTGATCCTGTCTCCAATAATAAATGCCCATGGTTCAAATTTGAATTCAATGGTATGCTTACCAGCTGGAACATTCAGCCCACGTAAAACGTAATTGGCTTTAAAATAATCAACTTGTTTTCCATCTACATATGCTTTCCAATCCTTGTAATAGATCTCACTAAATAAGGCAAGATGTGCCGCATTGCTTTGTGATTCATAGCTGATCGCGTCATTATCAAATGAAGTCATGCGTATGATGGAACTGCTATCTGCGGGTGTATAGTTTCCCACATTATTTTTATAAGACTCATCCACTATCGCAGTATCCTTTGCGTGTAGATTATATAATGCTTTCATTTCTTCTACCGGATCTTTTACATATTTAACCGCATTTACAAACCATACATTTCCCAATGCGCCGGGGTTCTTTGCAGCTACAAGTTCATTTCCCTGGCGCTGTATCACATATTTCGTATTCAGCATATTCAGCACTTCAACGTTTGGCTGGCCACCAAGCTGGTAGCTGGCCAGGTCATCATAAATGCCCAGTTTAGCTGCATGGTAGCCACCTATTGATTTATGGTAATAAGATGTTTTAGATTCCTGGAATGGATCTCCGCCTGCAAGATTGAATACTCTGAAATTTGGATCCTTATCATCCATTATCATTTTATCAGCATTTGAAAGCGGGAACTCGCTCTCTTCATATTTATCTTTGCTGTCAAAACTTTTTTCATTCAGGTATTTCATATCAAACCCAAGCAAATCAATTAATATTATAACTGCAATAGCGCCCATCATCACTGTTGCCATCATTTTCTTTTTTAGGTATAATGCAACAAGAACAGCAGCTATTAGGATAAAAACGAAAGAGCGCAACATATCTTTCAGAAAGATGCTTTGCCTGTCCTGCCTTAAAGATGTAACCACCTCTCTAGCCATTTTTTGTCCCTCCGGGCTTCCTTTTAAATTCATTGCCATTCCCTCATAAAGTCGGTTATCTCTTTCAGCTTCATAAGCATTATCAAGCCCTGTGATTTTTGCTTCAGTATCCGCAGCGTTTGAATTGTAGATTTGATTAAATGCAGCCGTGCGTTGTTTATTTTCTTTTGCAAAATCTGTGCTGCTATAAAATAAAAAGCCCCATAGAAATACGGCTGCAGTTGTTATTAATGCATACCGGAAACGCTTCCAGGTTTCTGCATTAGGATTGCTTACTAATTTATCTAATGTGAGTGCGGTAATTATGGCAAAAAGTATTTGAGGTATTACTAATATCATTGTAGGTACCCTAAACTTATTGTAAAATGGCAGGTGGTCAAACATAAAATAATTAAAGCCTGGCAAATGTCTTCCCCATGAAAGCATGATGGCAAAAATGCTTAAGCCGAGGATCCACCATTTATGTTTGCCATCCAGTATGAACATGCCAAGAATAAATAAAAAGCATACGACCGCTCCGAGGTAAATAGGGCCATTGGTAAATGGCTGATCGCCCCAATACAATGATTGCGACATCTGGCTTTTAAGTTGTTCAACGGTGTTAGGCGGCAACCCCATTTTTTCCGACAAAGTTGTTACAACATGGGAATCATCTTTTAACTCCGGGAACATATATCCTTCCCCATCCCTTTCAGCATAGTGATTACCATAACTCATAACGCCCGGGAACACCAGCGAAAACGTTTCTGCTTTTCCATAGCTCCATTGAAATGCATATTCTTTTGAGAGGCCGGAAGTTTTTCCATTCTTATCTAATTTTTCTTTGCTGTTAGTGCCATCAAGTACCAGTTGCCCGCCACGTTTGCTTTCTTTTGCATAATCATAAATGGTAAGCAAGCCAAGTGCATTAATAGCAACGCCCCACATACCTGCAATAACCAATAAACCCAGGCTTTTTGCAAGATGATTGAATTGTCTTGTTTTAATAAATTGAATGATATAGGCAATCGTCATTACAAACAAGATCATAAAGAGGTAGTAGCTTATCTGCTGGTGGCCTTGTATAATCTGCATGGCCGTAAATAATGCCGTGAGGGTAAAACCAGCAACATATTTTTTATCAAAAATTAATATCACTGAGCCAATTACCGCAGGTGCATACGCCAGTGCAAACATCTGTGTCTGGTGCCCCGCTGTGATTATGATGGGGCTAAAACTACAATAGGCAAATGCCAATGCGCCGGCAATAGCTGCCACCGGTTTTATGCGCATGCACATACACATAAAATAAAAACAGATGCAGGCCAGGAAAAAGAAACTCATTGGCTGTGGCAACCATAATTGAAACGCATTGCCTACAATGCTCAAGGGTGTCCATGCGCCTTCCATTGCAACCTGGTATGCAGGCATGCCGCTAAACATACTTGTGATCCATAAAGGAAAATGCCCGTGTGTTTCCTTGTATTTGAAAGACTGCTGGCTCATGCCATGCCAGCCCGTCATATCTGACTGTTTTAAAACCACCCCACCTTCCAATGCAGGCTTGCTTATGATAAGAGATACTAATAGGAAAATGGCTACTGCAATTATTTGCGGTAGCAATGATTTGAAATTGAAATTTTTCATGAAGAAGGAATAATTTGCAATAAAGCTAATTAGCTAATATGATATTGAGCGCCAAAGATAATTAATGGGACAATGTGAAAATGGCTTAATGTGAAAATGGCTCAATGTAAAAATGGGTTGAGGAAATAAGCATTTAGAATAAAAATTTTATTAAGGCAAAAAAGCGATTTGAAATATTTTATCCTGCTGCCCGGGATCAAAAAATTTAAAAAATATTTTTTGGTTAATATTCCTTTTGCGACAAGCCTTGAAAAATCCGTTGCAGTGCGGTACACAACAGCGTAAAACAAAAAAAATATACAAAACCAAACAGGATTGATTGGGCCGGTTCTTAACGCATAAATGAGCGGAATAAGGGGAATTAGAATGACCGCATAAAAGACTGCTGTATTTTTAATAGTATCTTTTTTAGCAGAAATTAATTTATCGATCTTGTCAATTTGCAAACAAACTATTGCCCACCAACCTGTTGAATGCTTTGCATACTTTCCATTTCGCTTTTGAGGTTCTTTCTCTTAAACAGGGCGACATCAAATTTACCAAAGCGCCAGTTAAAGTTAAGCCTGATAACCTGTGGGTCTCTTCTCCTGAAATTATCCTGTATAAAAAATCCATTCTCTGCATGTGTTGCAGAAACTTTACTTCGGAAAATGTCACTGCACTGTAGCGTGAGGGAAGCTGCATTATTCTTTAAAAAATCTTTTCGTATAGAAAGGTCGGCGCCATAAACTGGTTTTATATAACCCTGGGCTGTGCTTTGTGTTTGTCCAAAAATACCACCACCAAAACCACCACCCATATTGCCTCCTCTGCCGCTGTTGGCCGGTAACAATGTTTTTGACTGATAGTCACCGTTTAGCTGTATGGTGTAATTCTTAGGTAGTTTAAAACTGTTAGTTATTTTTCCAAACCAGCTTACAAGGTCAGAGTTATCAGTGCCTGCAAGATTATTTGCCTGTATAGAAACTTTGTATAAGTTTAAATTCGTTGTGATATCCCACCATTTGGCTATTTTATTTTTGCCGGTAAGCTCAAGCCCAATTGTGTAAGTACTTTTAGCATTTGCATAAGAAGTAAATAATACACTGTCGGTTTTAAGTGGATTGGGATTAGGGGCCCTGAACTGGTATCTCGTTATCAGGTCATTTGTATATTTTCCATAAGCGCTGGCAAGTAATGAATGGCCATTGGCATATTGATTTGAATAAGATATCTCCACCAAATTGGTGAACTCAGGTTTCAGGTCCGGATTACCGATAGAAAGATTTAAGGAATCAGAGAAGTCAACAAATGGAATGATTTGGAAGAAGTTGGGCCTGTTTATTTTTCTTGAATAATTGAATTGCAGATCCTGTTTTTTGGTAAGTTTTTGTGTGATGAAAACGCTAGGAAAAAAGCTTATGGGATATTTATTTGAAAACGATTGATTCTTCGTAATGAGGGTTCCTTTATATTCAGAACTTTCCATCCTGAGACCAGCCATGAAACTGAAGTTGTTGATCTGTTGTGTGTAGGTGGCATAACCAGCATATACTGCATCATTGAATTTATACTTCACCCCCACGGCCGGCAATAGAATATAATTTCCAGTGCTGATATCCTGGTAGTAATTATCGTTCCAACTATCAAAATTCCTAAATGCGCCCCTGATACCCGTTTCTATTTTTTTTGTTTTAGTGAAGGGGTCAGCATAGTCAGTTTGAACCGTGAGGAATTTTGTTTTACCTCCGCCGGTCGCCCTTTCAGCACCCACCTTTGGTTTGGCATTACCATTCCCATCAAAATAATAGCTTTGATAATCTGACGTGTTTGTATTCTCACTTGCATTGTAATTTGCATCTGCAGTCATTTCCCTGTTTGCCCTCGCAAAGTTGTGTTTGAATCCCAACACAACTCCTGTATTTTTAAAGTTGGTTTTAGCTTCCAGTTTTCTTTCCGTCCTTTCATTATTTACCTGAGTGGGGGTTATCGTATCCTTATTGGTGTACAAATAATCCCTTGATTTGAACTCTCCTCTCACCAGGTTACTACTTATGCTAAATGTATTCCTGTTGTCAAGGAAATAATCCATACCCAATCTTCCAAACCCAAAAATACCTTCCCCGACTGGCCTGTTGTACTGGCTGAACTTTGCAATTTTATTTGCATCTAAAAAATCAGTCCGGTCTGTGGTAACGTTCGTAATGCTCTTACGAAAACCCACCTGTGATGCTGCAAAGAAATTCACCTTGTTTTGTTTCACATTTATATCGCCACCAAAACCAGGTTTACTACGGCTATCAATACTTGCCCTCACATTACCGTTGTATCCGGCTTTACGATTTTTCTTGAGAACGATATTTAGTATACCTGCCCCACCGCCGCTTGCATCAAATTTTGCAGAAGGATTGGTAATTATTTCCACGCTTGCAATTTGATCTGCAGGTATCTGGTCCAATGTGAGGGTAGAAGGACGGCCATCAACAAAGATCTGTGGTGCGGCATTTCTTAAAGTAACATTACCTTCAATATCCACATTTACAGAAGGAATATTTTTCATGACATCCACTGCAGAACCACCGGTTGCAGAAATATCTTTCTCAACATTATAGACTTTTCTATCCAGGTTTAATTGCAGCAGCGGCGCACTGGCCGTTACAGTAACATTTTGAAGTTGCTTTGCATCCGGGCTCAATTTAATATTCCCCAGGTCTTTATCAACAGCATTCAACATAGTGGCCATGTCGGCAGGTTTCCCGGAACTAAAGTTCAAGTCAAAATTTATTTTTTGGTCATAAGGGGCATAGCCTATTGACGAGATGTTTAACTTGAAAGTTCCCATTACAGGTAAGTTTTCAATATTGAATTCACCTTTCTTGTTGGTAAGAACTGTGGCTATTGCATAATCCTTACGTTTTTTTGAAACAGTATCAAGTTTATTTTGAAGGAGTAATATAGAAGCGCCTTCTATTGACTTAGAAGTAGTGGCGTCCACAATTTTGCCATAAAAATGGCCCATATTCATATTCTGTGTAGGTAGATTATTACGGGAAGCTCCGGCCGGTAAACTAATTTGGGCAATACAAGGAACCGAAACCAGTAGGGTAATACTGATAAGAGTATAATGTATAAATCTGTTCATAGCAGTTAGTAAGTTTTCAATAAGCAGCGGCAAGATATTACATTATTGATATTTTTTAGTGCTAGCGTTTAAAAATCAGTAAGTTTTTTTGCCTTTAACAATCGGTTACCGTAAGTGTACGAGCCATCATACTATTAAATCGTAAATGAACGTTTGAGAGAACCGTAAACATCCTATAATCAACTTATTTTTTTCAGCAACATTTTTTTTGATATTTTTGCTGCCCAATCAAAAACGGTAGCCATAGCTCAGTTGGTTAGAGCACTAGATTGTGATTCTAGGGGTCGTGGGTTCGAGCCCCATTGGTTACCCTTTCAAGAGGCAGTATGTCGTACGATGTGTCTGCCTCTTTCATTTTTTTGAAGGGCAATAAACCAAGGTTGTCATGGTCCAAATCTTCACGTTGTTATTTTTAAAAATGGGCTGATATTTGCCATTCATCAGGGTAGTTTTCCAGCACATTCTGTTTAACAAAACATTATTGTAAAACAGGCATTTACTATTCTACCAAAGTTTGATTTACATTAATTTTACCACATGCAACAAATTGCAGCATTTATGATGAGTAAAAAATTTATCCCGGTAGTATTGGCTTTAGTTTTAGGCAGTTTATTTCTTGCTTTTCAATCGCAGGGAAGATCTGATGAAAACAATGAGAATCCGAAGAATAAGTACGAAAAGATTTTGCGGAATGTAAATGTGCTTTTGCAAGAAGGCCATTTCAGCCCTAAGAAAGTTGATGATGCATTTAGCAAAACTGTTTTCAAAAAATTCATTGATGACCTTGACAATGATAAAAATGTTTTCCTGCAGAGCGACCTGGAGGCTCTGAAAAAATATGAAACCAGCATTGATGAGGAATTGAATGGTGCTGACCTGGTTTCCTTTTTTGCCATTAATGAATTATATCTTAAAAGACAAAATGAGGTTTCTCTTTTGTATAAAGATATCCTGGCTAAGCCTTTTGATTTTACTGTAAATGAATCCATACAAATGGATGCGGATAAAATAACTTCTCCTAAAACAGAATCTGAAAGAAAAGATACCTGGAGGAAGCGTTTAAAATATCTTGTATTAGACAAGTTTGTTGCATCGCAGGAGGAACGTGAAAAGAATAAAGATAAAAAAGATTATAAAGTTAAGGCTGACAGTACACTTGAACGTGAAGCAAGAGCGTCAACACGCAAACAAATAGAGCGTTATTTTGCCACCAAAAAAACTAGGGAAACCAATGATGAAAATTTCAGCACATTGGTAAATGCCATCACTGGCACTATGGACCCTCACACAAACTACTTTTTACCTATCGACTTGCGTTCTTTTAACGAAACCATGAGGGGAAGTTTTTTTGGCATTGGGGCTCAACTAAAAGATGAGGATGGAAAAATAAGGATAGCGAGTCTTGTAACCGGCATGCCTGCTTGGAAAAGTGGTGAGCTAAAAGAAAATGACGAAATCATAAAAGTAGGGCAGGATAAACAGGAGCCTGTAGATGTAACAGGTTATGCTGTGACAGATGCAGTAAAACTTATCCGTGGTGCAGAAGGTACCACTGTAAATTTGACTGTACGGAAGGTAGATGGACTTATTAAAGTAATATCTCTTGTAAGAGCCGACATAAAACTGGAAGACATATTTGTAAAATCGGCGATCATAAATGGTCAGAATAAAATAGGCTATATCTACCTGCCAGAATTTTATGCTGACTTTGAAAAACCAAACGGGGCTCGCTGTGCAGTGGATGTGGCAAGAGAAATAGAAAAATTAAAAGCAGCAAAAGTTGATGGAATTGTATTGGACCTGAGGGGTAATGGCGGTGGATCACTTTACGATGTCGTCCAAATGGCTGGACTGTTTATAGAAGATGGACCAATATGCCAGGTAAAAGGAAGGGATGAAAAACCCAATGTACTTAGGGACAGGGATAAGGCGGTGCAATATACCGGACCACTTGCTGTAATGGTGGATGAAACAAGTGCATCTGCATCTGAGATATTTGCTGCAGCCATCCAGGATTATAAAAGGGGAATTATCATTGGTAGTACTTCTACATACGGTAAAGGAACTGTTCAACGGAATATTCCATTAAATCCTGCTGCAGAAAATGCTTTGTTTGCTCCTAAAAAAACGGATGACCTGGGAACTGTTAAATTAACTCTTCAGAAATTTTACAGGATCAATGGGGGCGCTACACAGTTAAGGGGCGTTGTGCCTGACGTTGTATTGCCAGACAGGCTTGAATACCTTAAGTTCAGGGAAAAAGATAACCCCAATGCACTTAAATGGGACGAAATAGAAAAAGCGCCTTTCAAACCTTGGACCAGCAGCTTTAGTACAGATGTTGTGATCAGCAGTGCCAATGAAGAAGTGAATAAAAGCAGCAGTTTTGGAAAAATTAAAACTGATGTACAATGGCTGGGAGATAACAGTGAAAAAGCCTATTCACTAAACATTGTAAAATTTAAGGAAGACCAGAAGCAACTGAAAAATGTTTACAAACAAATTGAAAACCTTTACAAATTGCCAAAAGCAATGGACATAAAAAATATCCCTGCTGATACCCTTGAGATAAGCCAGGCAAAAGAAAAAGTAGACAGGAACAAAGCCTGGTTAAAACGCCTCAGTGATGATATCTACATTGATGAGTCAGTGAAAGTGGTTGATAAAATGATCTTTCAATCTAATACCGCTAAAGTAAATTAATCATAGTTCTTTAAAACTCAAGAAGCTCCCTGCAAAGGAGCTTTTTTTTTGCATTCAATAAAAAATATTACACTAAACTATTCATGTCAATTAGCAAGATATCTTTCTTTTATAATCTTAGCATGGTGATACAGATGACCAACTGTAATAAAACCCAGGGCATTTACACTAACAGGTTTTTCATTTGCAAGACCGACTTGCTCACACATATTACTTGTAAAACTTTTGAATAATAGTATTGTTGTTTTCCTAACTGCTTGTAATTCTTCTACCAGGTCTATCCATGATCGTCGGTTAGCATTACTGGAAGATGCGTAATCTTTTTCCTCAAAACCGGGAAGGGATTGTTGTTCACCCCTTGCGATGGAAAGTGCCCGGTAATTGAAAATTCTTTCTCCATCAATTACATGTTGAAGCAATTCTTTCAATGTCCATTTACCTTGGGCATAAGCATAACCAGCTTTTTCTTCTGTAATAATGGGAAAGAAATCATCAACAAGGGATTGTTGATTTGCAAGAGCCTCTAGAACATTGTCTTCCGGTACCTGGTTAATATAATTATCAAAATGTACCGGGTAAGAGCCTGGGGTTGGTTTTGGCATATTAAAATTTTATGTAAAAATAAGCCGTCCCGCATAAAGCGGGACGGCTGAAAAAAGAATTTATTTAAATGTTATCCCATTTTTGATTTCTTGATTTTTGACTTCGGAAGTTCTTCTTTTTTTAGGGCAGGTTTTAAAGTACCGGCATATTTCAGTGCTTCATAAGCATTTACAATTCCGCCTGTTTTTGAAAGCTCAGATAAAGCTACTTTTTCCTGGCCTTTATCAGGAGCACCTGAACCAGGCTTGTTAACCGGGTCTTTGGGAGCCTGGGCGGATTTCTCGATCGCCTGCTTTACCTGTTGTGCACTTAAGCCTGGGTAATACTGCATAATCAACGCAGCGACCCCGGCTACAACCGGACAAGCCATACTAGTTCCGCTTGCATTTCCATAAGTATTTCCACCTGGGATGGTTGAATAGATCCCAACACCAGGAGCAAATACATCTACTTCATTTTTGCCATAATTACTGAATGAAGCAGTAAGCCCACCATTTTGAAGATTGCCAGAGGCGCCTACTGTAATTACATTGCTAGCCCGGCCTTTTCCATTTTCATATACAGGATTAGGGAAGTTATCTTCTGTATCTACATCCTTTGCATCGTTACCTGCTGCATGCACAAGCAACACTCCTTTTTGTTCTGCATAACGGAAGGCATCATCTACCCAATTTTTCTGTGGAGAAAAATCCTTACCAAAGCTCATACTAATAACTTTTGCTCCGTTATCTACTGCATAGCGAATGGCAAGGGCAATGTCTTTATCATGTTCATCACCGTCTGGGACCGCTCTTACCATCATTATTCTAACATTGTCTGCAATACCATCCATTCCTTTGTTATTATTCCGCACTGCAGCAATAATGCCTGAACAGTGCGTTCCATGAAAAGGCGTATTGGCCATTACATCATTATTACCATAAAACCGGTCATTAATATTTGTCTCATCATCCTTTACTATGTCTTTCCTGTAAGTAGGAGGTGCTACTGTAGCTGCATCGGCCTTGCGTATCTGGCCGCCTATCTCGTCTATCAATTGCTGGTTAGATATCTCATAGCTGTTATTGGCTTTTGAGATATTTAAAACAAAGTTCTTAACCATCTTTGCATCTGTATTTGTTGTGGTAAATGTTTTCAGATCATTACCATTATACTCCACCTTACCCAGTTCCACTCTTAGAACAGAATCTCCACGTAATAACTTTGGATACAATTGCAACAAGTAACTTACCTCATCTTTATTCACTTCTCCAACAGTCTTGCCTTTTGCTTTAAGAAAAACTTCATACTCTTTTTTATCAGAAAGAGACAGGTCTTCGATCTTTACATCTTTGCCATCCCATTTACCTTTTAAGGCATGGAATACACGGGCTCCTTCATAGCTATCTTGTTTTACATTCTGACCATCTTTGCCACCAATAAAATTCCAGCCATAAATATCATCAACATATCCATTATGATCATCGTCAATTCCATTACCAGGAATTTCTTTAGGATTTCTCCAAAGAATAGGTTTCAGATCTTCATGCAATGTATCTACACCACTATCAATTACCGCAACAATGAGTTGTTTGCTTTTTAGATTCTTAGCCTTTGCAAGTGCATAGGCTTTGTCAATACTGATGCCCTGGTAGCCGGAACTTGCATCTAGCAGGTGCCAGTTTTTTGGAATGCTTTCTTTTTCCTGTGCAAATGATGCACTACTAATCAAAATGGAAGCAAGTATGCAACTAAAAATTTTCTTCAT
>JBDSEE010000126.1:0-2999 GCA_039920245.1 Ferruginibacter sp. | reverse complement strand
TCGCTGATTAAACCCTTGAAGCCAATAATAAAACCCGCTTTACCATGAAAATAATATGTATTGGAAGAAATTATGCTGATCATGCAAAAGAACTTGGGAATGAGATACCCGAGGAACCGATTATTTTCATGAAGCCAAAGAGCGCCTTGTTACAAGCTCATACTCCATTCTATTATCCCGAGTTTACGAATGAATTACATTATGAATGCGAACTTGTGTTGAGAGTATGTAAAAACGGGAAATACATTCAGGAAAGGCATGCAGGGAATTATTACAATGGCATAACTGTGGGTATCGATTTTACAGCAAGAGATATACAGGATGAATGCAAGAAAAAGGGATTGCCTTGGGAAAAAGCAAAAGCTTTTGACAATTCTGCAGCAGTGGGAAAATTTATTGATATCACACCAGAATTAAACAAAAAGAATATCAATTTCAGTCTTAAGAAAAGTAAAGAAGTGGTGCAGAAAGGAAATTCAAAAGATATGATCTTTAGTTTTGACAGTATCGTTTCTCATATCTCTAATTATTTTTCTTTGAATATTGGTGACCTAATTTTTACTGGTACGCCAGCGGGAGTGGGAGAATGTGTGGTGGGAGAAGAACTGGAAGCATTCCTTGAAGACAAAAGTTTGTTGAGTCTTGAGATTAAATAAACGCTCTGGGAGAAATTACACAAGAATATTTAAATAGGCATTTTTTAAAATTTGCCACTAAGGTGCTAAGCCACAAATCTCCGATTTTCAATTTATATTTTTCTTTATGCCACCGTGTCTTTGTGGCAAAATAAATCTCTTTTTAAGCTTTATTCACGGCAAATTTCTTTACATCACTTCTGTCTCACTAACAGGCAACGCTATGCAGGAAGATATATATCAAATGTTGCGCCTTTTCCCAGCTCGCTAGAGGCTGTAATATATCCGTTATGATTTTCTATAATTTTTTTTACGATAGCAAGACCAATGCCTGTGCCGGGATATTCTTCTTTTGGGTGCAAACGCTGGAACACATCAAAGATTCTGTGCCTGTAATGCGGTTCAAATCCAATGCCGTTATCCTGGAAACTAATATGGCAATATTTCTTGTTTGCAGTGAGTGATCCCTCTTGCAGGTGCGGATTAAGTTTTTGTAATTTATCGGCTGAGGAAATCTCTGTTTTAATGGTTATCAGCGGCGGAACACCAGGATTAGAAAATTTGATTGAATTTATAATAAGATTATTTAGCACTTGCTTGATCTGGAACCTATTAATATTTACTGTCTCGAGATTATCGGCAATAATGGCCGGTTTTTTTTCGTGAATAATTTCGAATAATTCTTTCTTAACATCATCAACCAATTTTGAAAGATTTACTTTTTCAAACTTCCTGTCGGTAACATTCGCCATTGAATATGCAAGCAGATCCTGAATGAGTGTTTGCATTCTCTGTGCGGCTCCATGCATACGATTAAAATAATTTTTACCCTCAATAGATAAAACGGCGTATTCTTTATCAAGGATGAGGTTAGCAAATGTTTGAATCTTACGTAATGGTTCCTGCAGGTCATGGCTGGAAATGTAGGTAAATGACTCCAGCTCATGATTGCTTTTTATTAACTCATCATTTATATGCAGCAATTCTTCATTGCTATCATTTAGCTCCTGTGTGCGTTGTTTTACTTTTTGTTCAAGATCATCAGCTATTTTATGTTGCTGGTTAAAAGTTTGGTTTTTGGCGTTTACCTGGTCTGTTACTTCATATCCAAAAACTAAAATGGAAATGATATTTTTATTTTCATCATAAACAGGTTGATAACTAAAATTAAAATAGGCAATTTCCGTAGGCATATTTTCATCTCTTGCAATGGTAACAGGAATATCAATTCCCACATAGGGCTTTCCGGTGTTGTAAACTTCGTCCATCATCGTATCAATCCCCTGGCCTCTCAATTCTGGCAAGGCTTTTAAAAAAGGCAGACCCTTTAATTTTCGCTTGCCAAATATGCTTTGATACCTTTCATTTACGATATTATAAACATGGTCAGGGCCATCAAGGGTACAAATAAAGCCTGGAGCTGTCATCAGCAGATCCTTTACCATCTCGGCCTGCATCTCCATAGACTTGCGGGCAATAACTTGATTTGTAACATTAATTGACTGCGCCATCACACCTGAAATGCTTCCCTCATTTTCTTTATATGGCTGAAACACAAAATCGAAATAAATGGTTTGCCTTCCACCACCAGGAAGATTGAAATATGCAACCTCTTCCTGGCCATAGTGTGTAGTGCCATTTTTATATACCTCCTCCAGCCATCCTATAAAAGGCTGGTCTTTCATCTCGGGTACTATTTCTAAAAACGGTTTTCCTATTACCTCAGGTCCCACATTCCATATTTTAAATAACGAATCATTAGCTATTTCCAAGATCATATCCTTGCCTTTAAATATGCAAATAGGCGTTTGCATTTTTTCTACAAGGTTGCGAAAACGCATCTCACTTTCTTCAATTTTTTTCCGGGCAACAACCTGTTCTGTTACCTCGTGTGCTATGGTAATAACGCCGGTAATCCTATTGTCTGTTTCCCGGTGGGGCTGATAGGAAATATCAAAATATTTATCTACCATTTTTCCGTCATGGTTTATACGGGCAAGTATTTCGTTTACATTTATCTCCTCGCCGGTTTCATATACACTAGCTATCATTGCAGGAAAAGGCTGGCCCTTCACTTCCGGCAATAACCGCAGAAGTGGTTTTCCTTCCACATCTTTTCCTTTTCCCCAAAAATCTTTCATCCTGTCATTAGCCATGGTAATAACCATATCTTTTCCTTTCATGATAGTAAAACCAAAGGGGGAGTTCATAAGGATAGCATAATACCGTTTATTGCTGTCTTCTATTTTTCTTATGGCCGTTGCTGTTTCAGTGATATCTTCTATGGCCAGCAGGATGAGTTTTTCCGTATCAGAATCGTTTATAATTTCCCGGGCATTCAGCAACATTGTTCTTTCGCCCAGG